>RFLK01000093.1 GCA_003694525.1 Candidatus Woesearchaeota archaeon | reverse complement strand
TTTCAACAATGACCCTCACAGACTCGCCCATCTTCAATATGTGCGGAGTTATATCCGTGTTCTTTATGGGCGCAGCCCACGCAGGTATCGCCTCTCTCTCAAGAGAAACGCCTCCAATTGCCTTTCCAAGAAACTGCTGGCCAAGGCCAGGAGGATCCGGCGCTGGAGGCAACTGCTCTTGCACGCAAGCTGTGATAAAAATAGCAAGAAAAGACAATAATAAAAAAGAATATCTCAATCTCATTGCCTTGTAAGATCGCTCGGGTACTTTTGGAGATAAGCTTCGATGATCTCCTTGTTTGCAGCCTTTGAATCAAACGTGTCTACATAGACGAGCTGAGTTCCGCTAGTCCAAAATGCAGTCCTGTGATCATTGTCTGCAAGGAAAACAGCGACGTTATTTCCCATATGCTTTTGCAAACCATTGCGCACGTATGGGGAGAGGACGTCTTTCAAAGTCTTGTCCACATCGGCACGGCTCAAAAAGTCAAAAACGTGCACCAGAACAGTCAAACCATTGGGCTCCCTGTAGCGCGCATCATAGCGTATGACATTAACGTCAAGAAAATTATCCTTCTCCGCAGTGCTTCCAATAACAGTAAACGGCCGTATGGGGTTTGTTATCACAAACTTGTCAACATTTGCAAGCTCAGGAATTTCACCAGTCACAGAGCCCAAAACCTTGAACTTAACAAGCATCCACTTGTTCTGATTGCAATCCCAACGAGAGCCAGACTTGCTGCAAGCATACACCACAAGATAATTGTCCCCTTCCTTAAAACGATCCGAATCAAGCGCTATGCTGCCAACAGCCTCGCCAGAAATCCAATCCTTAACCCTCTCGCCCTGCAAGTCAAACCGCTCCCAAACGCGAGATTTAGAATTAAACACGTAACCGCTCGAATATATGTAATCATAATTTGCAACCGACACCACAAGCCCATCGTTATAATAAGCCTCAAGAGGCGTTACCGCGACATTTTTAGGGCCAACAGCCCAAGAAGGCATCGCGCCTGCAAGGCCGGCAATCGCGCCACCAACACCAGCCACCTGACCTGGTGGAGGAGGAGATGGAGGAAGCTGCTCCTCGCAAGCTACAAGCAACATTGAAAAAGCAACTATGACCAATAACAACGACCTTCGCATAACACACCTCTTTGAAAAGAAACAAGGAACAACTGTTTATAAATGTTGCGCGAAAGGAAATCAAACGTTTGCTCTGGATATTGCAGAGTCGACAAGTTTTTCATCCCAACCTGATGCGAGCAGATGAGCGCGCAATTCCTCAATACCATAACCTTGCGATGAATAATTGCGAACGTATTCTGCAAGCAATTCTCTCTGCTCGTCTTCAGACTTTCTGCGAGAATATACCATGTATAGAATGAGTGACACGACAACGACCAATGTCAGAAGCGATATTGAAATGCTGATAAGGGAACTCTTTTTTACAGATGACTGAACGGCGCTGATTCCTCCCGTAAAAGTAGGCCTGTCAACAAGAGGCCTTTGCTTGATGTTTCTAACCTCCACCTTAAGCGCGTCAATCTCGCTCTCCAATGCATCAAGCCTTGCTGTTGCCTGGGCTGCGAGCGCTGCCTGCTGTTCAACCTCGTTGAGACGCTCTTCAAAAGAAGGTATGAGATCCACGACCTGGAGTTTGCCTTCAATAACTTCAAGACGCGCGTCTATTGCAGATATGTTGGTCGGAAGGCTTTCCAGAATTTGAGCCGCTTGAGCTGTTATTGGAGGAACCTCTATTTCGCTTGGACGCTCGATAACCTTGGGAACTGCCTCTTGAGCCTCTTGCGCGCCAGGAACTGGAGGCGGCGCTGGAAGATCCAATTGTGCAAGAGCGAGAGAGGAAAATAGAACAAACACTAACAAAAAGGCCACTCTCTTTTTCATAATTACAGCAAAAAAGAAGCATTATTTAAAAGGATTGCGTGCGTACTTGAGCTAATAGTTCTCGCAATCAAAGTTTTTCACGTAGTCATAGAACGCTTCCGGTGTGAGATATGTGAATGAAAAACCATCCTCGCCTGCAAAATTAATCACATCGTTATCATTGAGGCGCAGAGTATCTTCATAATCAAGCTTTTCGCCGTTGTATACCGTTCCATCCCTTGCAAGATTCTTCATTGTCCAGAAACCATCAAATTTTGAGAACACTGCGCAAACTATCGACGCTGCCTTATGGTCCAAGATTATGTCATTGTTCTCTGCCCTACCAAGCGAGATGAACATATCAAGCCCGCCTACAGCCCTCTTTTCAAGCGTATGAACCCTTATATCGTAAGGTGCCTTGTATTCCCTGAACTGGCTGTAATCAACAGTCCCGGGAGCTGCGGTCTTAAATCCGAGCTCTGACAGACTCAAAGACTCTTCAACTTTTGGCATAACACCTCTTGTCTGAACAAGAACCGGCGTATAAATTCTGTGAATGCCAAGAAAGCTCTCAAGACATAAATTGTTCTTCTGAGCGGACAAGTAACTTATCAATTTTGCCATATTGAGCATCACTTGAGAGGAGTATAAAAAAGTGACTATTTTATTTAAAAATGAAATGCTATTTTAGTTTATCTTGAGCAAGAAATTGGCTTCTTCCTGGTGCGCAATTGAAAACTTCTGAGATGAGACATAGTTCTCAAGCGCTGACCTGGTAGTGTTCGCGCCAAAATTAATGACGCAAGCATCCTCAAACAAAACATAGCCTATCTTCTTGCCCTTCAAGAAACTTGCGACTCTCTCAGGAGAATAATCAAGCGCAGGAGGAAGATTTGATGCATTGAATCTGATGCCCTCAAAATAATCCCAACCAAAATAAGGCTCGCCTTCAAACTTGTTGGCAAACCTCATAAGCTCAGGATCCCACAACTCGTGAAGCATATTATCAGAGTTAATCCAAGAACGCTGACAAGCTGGGAAAACACCAGTATTCGGCTTCAAATTATCCTTAATCCAAAGGTGCATTTTCAACCTTGGCGCAGTATCGTGAACGTGCTGAGGCCAGGGAAGATTATTGATTACGTATTTTGGAACAAAAGCAGAGTAAATAACAAGAAGAACAACCGCAACAACCGCATAACCCGAAACATCCCTTCCAAGAGCCTTTCTTGAAAGCTTTACTGCCCTCAATATTCCAACAAGACCATCATATGAGATTATCGCCACAACAAAAGCCAAAAGAGCCCAGAACCTGTTGGGAAGCATCCTTACAGGGAAATAATCGCCCAAAGTCCCGTAAAGAGTGAATGCAAACCAGAGAATAGGAACTAACAGCTTCTTGTTCTTTCTTACATTGAACAAAGCATAAAAAATTCCCACAAGAGACAATATCACCAGCATAAAGCCCAAGCCCGTAATATTGTCTATCTTGTTAGCATAAGGCACTTTCCAGAAATCCGAGAAAGTGTAATACGCAATTGCAGGAGCATCCGCAAAATTCCAAATTGAGCGGTGCTCCCCTCCTCCAAGAGTCAGCTGCCTTTGAATCTCAGGCCAGGAGTACTTCAAGAATACCGGAATCCAATACACCGCAAAGGCAAGAGCAGCTCCTCCTGCAAGCGCAACAAAAATCTTCGGAGCGAGTTTTCTTGAAAAGATCAAAGAATAGAGCAGGATAAACCCTCCTATAAACCCGAAGAAAAACCCTGTGGTCGGCTGAACGACAAGAATTGAGGCAGTAGTTATGATGCCTGCAATAACCCATCCTGAAAACACCTTGTCTTCTGGGCGAATTTTTGCAAGACAGTACAAAGCCACAAAATATATTGTCAGATTAAGAGCCTGGGCAAAAATGAAATGCGATGAGAATGAAGGAATTGCAGTCAAAACAAACGAAGACCACAGCGCGCGCTTCTTATCGCCCCAAAACTCAAGAACAAAGAAATATATGAACAAGGTTGAGAGCGCTATGAAAAGCGCATTTACAAACTTCATAGTCCAAAGCAAATCCTCAAAATGTAACTGGTGAAGAACTCCCAATATGAAATCGTAAGAGGGAGGGTACGGCTCCAAATAATGATCCACTCTAACAGGCCAGCTTTGAGAAGAAGCTGTTGAGGCGACAAACTTTATCCCATTTGCGTGCTGATACGGATCCCCATCCTCGAGATACGGAATTGCAAAAGAGCCGGACACCATCACGTACAAGTGAACCACAAACAGCAACACCACTACAAGAACATAGATGTCCATCCCTGAAAAAGCACGGGAAATCAAGCGAGGGATTGATCGCTTCTCTCCCGAAGAATAAAAAAGAGATCTCAAATCTTTTGCAAAGGAGACCAAACCTGGAATTGCAAAAACACCATACAATGCCCAATGCTGAAAAAGCCCTAGACGGTGAAATATTATTGAAAGAATAGGCCAGCTGGCAAGCCCCAGGCCAAACTGCATAATTATCCGCTCGCTCCAGCTTGAAAAAGGAGAGCCTGAGAACAGCTTTCTGAGAGCCAAGAGCAAGGACCCTCCAAGCCCAAAGCAGAAAAGCGCAAAATATGCGAGCATCAGCGACTTCATGGGGAGATGCCTCTGATTTACTTATAAAAATATTTGCAATCGCTTAAAAAGCAAATATGGCCAAAAAAACTTGGCAAGCGCTTGAGAACCAAATTCTTAAATAGTGAGAACACAAAGGCAAAACCATAGCAGTTTTCTGTTATAGGAGGAATTTATGGCTGTAAAGAAAGGAGACAAAATAAAAGTAGAATACACCGGAAAATTCGAGAGCGGAGAAGTCTTTGACAGCTCGGAAAAACACAAAGAGCCTCTTACATTTCAAGTCGGATCCGGCCAGCTGATAAAAGGATTTGATGAGGCAGTAATAGGAATGGAAGTTGGAGAAGAAAAAGAAGTTACGCTAAACCCTGAAGATGCTTACGGCCCTCGCAATGAACAGCTCGTCCAGAAAGTTCCCAAAGAGAAACTGCCAGAGGGAGCAAAAGAAGGAGCAACTCTTGTTGTAAACCTTCCAAATGGCCAGCAAATACCTGCAAGAATAGTATCAATTGATGATGATAGCGCAACGCTTGACTTGAATCATCCGCTTGCAGGAAAAAAACTGGTATTCAAGATAAAAGTTTTATCTATCGAATAGGCGCCATCTTTGACTTGGCAATTCTTCTCACAAGCCACAGCGGCAGCACTTTCGAGAGGAGGGCGTTCAATTTTGCCCTAAAGCCTATTATGCATACAACATCCCTTTTCATTATGGCATCAAAAGCCAGCCTTGCAACAAATTCAGGAGACAAAAGCCTCTTGCCTTTTATCGCCCTTGAACTCTCCTGATGGGACTCTCTCTGAAATCCTGTTGCAGTCCTGCCAGGACACACGCACGTTGCAGACACTCCAGTTCCTGAAAGCTCTTCTGAGAGCGCTTGAGTGAAAGACAAAACATAGGCCTTTGTTGCAAAATAAACAGCCATATAAGGCCCCGGGAAAAAAGATGCTACAGATCCTATGTTTGCAATCCTTCCCCGTCCTCTTGAAACCATCTTCGGAACTATGAGCCTTGTAAGATCCGTTAGGGCAAGAGCGTTCAAATGGATCATATGCCTTATCTTCTCAGGATCCTGCTCCCAGAACAAGCCGAATTCACCCACTCCTGCATTGTTGATAAGAACATCCAACTCTATTTCCCTCTTGTCAAGCTCTTTTACAATTCGCTCCGGAGCGCCATCGAGCGAGAGATCCTGCGCAATTGCAAGGACGCCAATGTGAAATTCCCGCTCAAACTCTTCCTTAACACGCTTCAGCTTATCTTTTGAGCGAGAAACTACCACTAAGTCATAGCCTGCTATTGCAAAAAGCCTTGCAAGTTCAAGGCCTATGCCTGAAGTCACTCCCGTTATGAGGGCAGTCTTGCGCATAATCAAGAGCGAGACAGCAAAGATTAAAAGCCTTCTGGGAACATAGTAAAACTGAAAGTGCATAAACTATATGCTTTCTATTCGTTGCGTTCTTATTGAAAAGAGTAACCCTGGACAATATGAAGTTTGATGTGCGATATTCTGCGCTTGAAAACCTTATCTCAAACCACTATGAAGGAAAAATAGGCCAGGCAGATCTTGAAAGCCCCCTTGGACGCCTTGAAGTGTTCTTGACTGCAGACCCTTGCGAAGATGATATCAGCTATTCTCTTGAGTGCAAAATAGAAGCTTACAATACGATGGAAGCGCCGCTTGCACCAAAAAGAACGCGCTGGGGAGTCGGCTATAAGGTAAAAGCAAATGAGGACTCCCTCATAATACTGGAAAAAGATAGCGGAGAATACTGCATAGAAAGAAATGATGATGAGATCAAAATCCTGACTGCAAACTACCAATCAAACACTCCAGTTAAAAAGTACCTATCTCAATTCTTTTTCGTGGCAAAAAAAATCATACAAGCCCAATACAAACTTGCAAAAACACCTGTTCCGAACATTACAGTGCACATAGCAAACAGGATGCCCAAAAAACAAGCAAAAGAGACCAAAGAGCTTGAACAGCTTGAAAGAAAAATAGAAATATCTCAACCGAATGTAACTTTTGAAGATATAGGCGGGCTTTGCGAGCCTAAACGGCAAATGCTCACAATATACGAGGACATAGTAAGCCCCAATAGAGCAAGATATTTTGGAATAGACCCCGACAAGACGAAAGGATACCTTTTGAACGCTCCCGCAGGATGCGGAAAAACCCTTCTCGTAACAGCACTTGCGCAAAAACTGAAGAGCGAGTTGTCTGACAAGATAAAATTCTATAAAGTTGATTACAGCGCAATAACCAGCATTTACCGAGGAGGAGAAGCCCAGGCAACAGCGCAAATCTTCGAACTTGTAAAGGAAAACCAAAAAAAAGGGCTGAAGACACTGCTATTTCTCGACGAGCTTCACCTTATCGGCAGGAGAACCCGCCTTGGAGGAAACGATGAAGCACTTGACACACTTCTCTCACACCTTGGCGGTCTTGAAAACTACCCTGGACTCTGCGTTATAGGCTCCACAAACTTTCCAATAGAAGACTTAGATCCTGCACTTATCAGAGATGGAAGACTTGGAAAATGGATAAAGATCGAACTTCCAAATAAGGAAGAGAGAAAAGAAATATACAAGATAACAATCAAAAAACGCCAAGAGATCGCAAGACGAGCAGGAAACCCGGCCCTCTTTAAGGATATAGTTCTTGACATACTCGCGAAAGAGAGCGAAGATTTCACAGGCTCAAATATAGTAGGCGTAATAGATAAGATAATCGAGGAGAAGAGAAGGACAACGGACGATATAAGGAATTTCAAATCGATAACAACAGAGGACATCGTCAAGACAATACGCTCATTTGAAAAACAGAGCAGAAAAGATTTCGGCTTTAAAGCATCAAAATAAACAAGAAAAAATAAAAGCTACGAGAGAATAAGTTAAAAAAAAGCGCGCAAGATTCAAAATGGCCAGACTTGAAAGAATAGCATCATATGCTCAAGCCTATAAGACCACCCTGATTGCATCAACAATAAGCGGAGTGCTATTGGGTGCAACTTTCTTCTTAGATCTACCCGAATCTCTTGCAGGACTTGCAGGAAGCTTGGCTGCAACATATACTGCAATCTCTTCGGGAACAAAATCAATAGTAAAACACCAGCTTGCAAGACACTGCCTTGAAGCGTATGGAAGCTACTTCATACTTTTTGGCAAGAAAGAATTCTGGCCATATGCAAAACTCTGCGCTTTTGAGAGAGGAGAGCTTGACTGGTACAAGTTTGAAAAATCAACCTGGGACCGCATTGAAGAAGTGCACAACAATTACGGGATGAAATCGCTAATAAGAAGAAAATCCCTTGACCTTTTCGTAAGAGATTGGGCAATCTCGAGCGGGAGAGTCTTGCAGTACCTGAAAGCAGTTGAAGAGCTATAGAACACCAAAAATATGACTTTTTAGTCACAAACATTTAAATCAACGAATTTCTTTTATAAACCCATTATGACTTTAATGTCATAAGGAGGAAACTGTGGCAAACGAAGAACAAATAGGATTCCACAAAGGAGCCCTGACAACCCTTGCAAAAGAGAGACAAGAGCTGATGCGCATAGTGCAAATTGTAGAACAGCTAATGCAAGCGCACATAAAAGCTCTAAAGGACCTTGGAGTCGATCTTGAAGAGCAGGCAAAGCAAACAGCAAAACAAAGCACAGAAAAGCTCGAGGACCAGCTGAAAAAAGCATAAATGGCATACGCTTCAACAAGAGGATACGCACTGACCCCTTCAAGCTACGCGTTTCAAGCATATGCCGAAAAGCAGGGCTATGCGAGCTTTGCAAACAACTACAACCAGCCACCTTTTCAAAGCTACACGCAAAACAGCTCATACTACAAGAGAAACACACAAAGGCCCTATCTGATAAGAGAGCACAGCCACGATTTTGCAGCGAGCGATTTTCTTGCAACAAGCCGGCCGGAGACTCCCATAATATCCCGGATTGGAGAAGTAAAACCAGTAGTTGAAGAAGCCTTTGAGAAATTAACAGGCCAGAAATTCCCACACGACGATATTAAAATAGTAATACTGAACAATGCAGACTTTCACGACCTGCACAAGAGAGAGACTGGAAGCACAAGCCAAGGAGTTATGGGCTTCTCATACAACAAGTACGGACGAGGAACATCTGAAATATACATAAAAGAGGACAACCTCGACGCACTGCTTCTCACAATCGGACACGAGATAGGCCACGTCCTATCACCAACGCTATTCAATGCGCAAGACGAAGAGGCAAAAGCCCACGCGTTCTCACTTGCCTGGATGGAAACAATAAGAGACAACAACATAGCGGGGCTTGAACCAAACATATCTTTGAACCCTGCAAAGAACGGACTGCACGATGTCGCCTGGAACTTCGTACAGCACCTTCTCAAAACAGGAGCGTCAGCTCACGACATATTCAAAACGCTCAGCCGAGGGCTGGCGTCAATAATAGCATCGGAGGAAAATCACTATGGCTAAGAAAAAAACAGCAAAAAAAACAGAGAAGAAAAGCAACAAAGAAGAGATACAAATACCAAAGAACATACCGCAGGATATGGCTCAAAAGCTTGAAAAAATAAAAGACAAGCTTGAAAAGTTCAAAAACAAAATACTGGACAAATTCGACAAATACATTGTAGGCATAGCTCTCCTGCCTCCACCAAGGCCTCCAATGGGAAATCTGCCTCCAGAAGTCGCTGCAGAAGAGAAAAGGCGATACGAGCAAGAAAAAGACAAAAACCACGTCCTTGTACTCATAGACGATTCAGAGCCCACCAAGATGACAAAAGCCGAGCTGAGAGAAAAACTCTCTGCAATAATGGCATCAAGCGCGCAAGAAGTTGACAAGGACATAATCCCTCAAACACTTCTCCTATCAGAACTATGGCAGAACTGCTATGACGGGAAAACAGACGTGCTCCAATTAATATCAATGAGCATACCTCTCTATGATGCAGGAACGCTCGGCGCTATCAGAATAGCAGAAATACACAAGACCATGGTTCTCAAGCGCTTTGAGAAATACATAGTCACATACGTTCTTGCAGGATCCATCGTCAGAGGAAAAGCGACAAAGGACAGCGATATAGACGTATTCCTCGTGATAGATGATACCGATGTTAAGAAGATGACCCGCGTTGAGCTTCGAGACAAGCTGCGCGCGATAATATACGGAATGGGAGTTGAAGCAGGAGAGATTACAGGCATAAAAAACAAGATAAACATACAGCCATACATTCTGACCGACTTCTGGGACATGGTCAGGGAAAGCCACCCAGTAATATTCACATTCCTAAGAGATGGGGTTCCCTTCTTTGACAGAGGCCTGTTTATGCCCTGGAAACAGCTGTTGAAGATGGGAAAGATAAAGCCATCCCAGGAAGCAATAGACATGTTTATGAGCTCAGGAGAGCAGACGCTTTCAAGAGTCAAACTAAAGCTTAGAGATATAGGCGTTGAAGATTTCTTCTGGGGAATACACACACCAACACAAGCAGCCCTGATGCTCTATGGAATACCCCCTCCCGCTCCAAAAGAGACGGTAGACGTTGTAAGAGAAATACTCGTGAAAAAAGAAGGCCTGTTAGAAGAAGAATACGTGAAAATACTTGAAAAAGTCATAAGCACCAGAAAAGACATAGAACACGGCCACAAGAAAGAAGTCACAGGAAAAGAGATAGACAAGCTTGCAGCAGACTGCGAGAAGTATATGAAAAGACTCAAAAGACTGTTCACTCAAATAGAAAAAGTAAAGGAAGAACAGAACATGATAGAAATATACGACAACGCGCAAACAGCTCTGAGAGACATTCTCAAACTTGAAGGAATAGAGCGGGCGAGCGAGGACGAGATTGCGCACGTGTTTGAAGAGGAGCTTATTGCAAAGGGCAAGATCCCTGCAAAATATCTTAGAACACTGCACGACCTGATAAAAGCAAAAGCCCATTACGAAGAAGGAAAGCTATCAAAAACAGAAGTTGGAAAAGTCAGAAAAGAAGCAAACGAGCTAATACG
>RFLK01000092.1 GCA_003694525.1 Candidatus Woesearchaeota archaeon | reverse complement strand
TGTCGATGCTATGCTCTGAGTAATGCCTCCGTGCATACAAGTGCTCACAAAACCCTTTTTTGGAAAATGTGATCTTAATGCTTCCCTAAAAGAATAAGCATCATCAACATCGCAGAAGAAAGAAGCTGCTACCATCTCCTTTTGAGACTCTATATTATACCTGGACGATGCCATAACATAATGCAATCCCTCTTTTCTCCAGGAAAGAACATAACCATTCCACTCTGCTACTCGGACAGTTCTTTCCTTATGCTTGTACCAAAAAACCTCAAAAGGAGCATAACCGCACAAATCAGAATCCAGTCTGCCTTCCCTTAAAATCCTTAACGGAACCTCGCCCCTTGAACGATTGCCAGAGAACAAACCCTTATTCAACAAGGCAGCAATATCTCCCGTCTTTCTTGAAATCGCAAGCCAAGTCCCTCCTCTCTCAACATCAGCAGGATAGAAAAGCTCGCCCGTAGCATAATGCTTATGGGCTCTGCTGGGCTTTTCATCACGGTTCATCCCAACAATTATTCCCTTCTCAGTCCCTTTTGCCAGTAAAATGCACATGTTTAATAGTAGACGGATGAATTCCAAAATCCTGATTGGGAAGCTCTATCATCCTCTCAAGAGCGATAACCCTCATTATACCATAATGGTGTATAGCGTGATCCCATAGCTTATGAAGAACAGCGCCCATTGTAGAGCTGATCTTGCGTTCACCACAGCCAAAATCATCAATGAACTCAATCTCTTCAAAACTGTCCCTCGAGCCATATTCTCCCAACTGATCCACAATCCTGTCTATTGACTCCAAAGCAAAATAAGGCACCTTCTCAATATTCCTGTCACGATTGCGCTTTACAAAATTCACGCAAGACATACCGAAATAGTTTGAAGGGACATCCCTTATAAAGCAACCATAAAAATCCAACACGTGCCTTGCGTGAGGCCCAAAGGACGAATAAGTGCCTGCTGGAAGCGCCTTAATAAACTCCCTGCAATCCTTGAGCCCTGCGCAACTGCTCTCCACAATCTCACTGCAGGTCAAATACCTCATAATCGATGGATTAAACAACGGATTTATAAAATTACCCTTAAACTTTAAGCGCATGCGCATTGCGATAGCTCTGAACGGTGACGGGATGGGGCACGCTACGAGAATAATGGCCCTTGCAAAAAAGCTACCCTACACTCTGGTTTTCTTCTGCCCTGACCATATTCACAACCTCTTCAAAAGGCACTTTCCAAAAACAAAAATATACCCTGTTCCGCACACCCACATAATAAAATCAGGCAACAAGGTCAAAATACTGAAAACAGCGATTGAAAACAAAGGAATAGTGATTGACAGAAAAACCCCAAAACTAATATCAGACATTATGAAGAAAGAGAGAATAGATGCGCTAATCTGCGATTACGAGCCATACTCATCCAAAGCGGCAAAAATTGCAAAAGTTCCGACAGTGTGGTTCGGCCATCAAGCAATACTCGAAACAGAGCCAGCAAGAGGAATAAACGGCATTCTTGCAAAACTGACAAACAAATTGATGATGCCCCACTACGATAAGAGAATATCATCCTCATTCTACAACGGAGATGTCGGCCCGCTTATAAGAGAAGAAATAATCAAAGCGAAAAGATCAAAGGAAGACCACATCATCGTATACGCAAAAGAGACTGCAAGAGAGCACATCAAAAATGCAATATCATGCATTGAGGAGAATTTTCAGTTCTTTCCAGACGATAATAAGAACTACGTAAAGGCTCTTGCAAGCTGCAAAGCAGTCATTTCAACAGCAGGACATCAATTGATAAGCGAATGCCTGTACCTTGAAAAACCGATCCTGCTGATTCCAGAAAAAGGCCAATACGAGCAAGAGCTTAATGCAAAAATGGCAGAGGGCACTGGCTGGGCCAAAGCAAGCAGTCTTCAAAATCTTAGAAGCGATATTGTCAATTTCCTGAAAACCCTAAACTGCTATCCGAAAAAAACATCGATAAAAATTAGGGTGAAAACATCAGATTCAACCAAAGAGGCAGTCTGCAAAATAGAAGAATTCATCAAGAATAGCTATCAAGAATAGCCTGAAGATCCAGCCCTGATAGGAACAATTGAGCGTTTTTTCGAATCATAAAAAGAATCTGGATGCGAGCCAGGAATTTTAGGATAGCTCTTCAAAAAGTCGCCCACAGTTCTGGTCAGGCTCTTCCTCCTCGAATAAAGATCTGCAACCTTTCCGTAAATGACTCTTATGCGCCTGAACTTGACCTTGGGATGCCTTGCCTCAAGAGATGAAGTGTCCGATATCAAATCATCAAAAGAAGCGCTCTTGAACCTTCTTGAAAAAGCTCTTTTTGCAGCCAAAATTCCAAATGCAACATCCGCATAAGCGTGCTGCTTTGTGTACAGAACAGCCGCAAACATATCCTGCGCAAGAGATCTGACCTCCCCGAGCAAATCCTTTGCACCATCCCTTATTGCAGAAGCCGAATTGCAAATGTTATACAACAAAAGAGAGCCTGCAATGTGAAGCGATGGAACGCAATTGTAAGGCTCATCAAGCAATTGTATTAAGCGCAAAGAGAGATGGCCGTGGGATGTGAACCTAGGCATTCTTACAGGAAAATTCATATACGCTGGAATAACAGAATTTCCAAGATCCAAGAAAGCTGAAACCACTTTTCTAAAACTTGAAGGGTCAAGAGTTCTTGCAAGCTTTCCCAAAACCTTTGCAGCAATAGGAGGCAAGAGCGCATATCGCTCAACAGCATCAGGCACGAAAGGAACAGCGTGATCCTCCTTTGTGTACACAACATAGTGATGCTTTTTGCGCGCCTGCTTCTGAGACCAAGAGTATGAACGCCACCATCCCGCCAAACCTCTTGCAACAAACGGCAGATTTGAAGGCTGGTAAAATGCAATGCTCAAAATAGATGCTACTATAGTCGCAAAATTTCTCAATTCAAAAATCAAAACTTTCAATAATTTCATCATCTAGTGGGAGTGAAAACTAACTTATAATCTTTTCGGATGAGCATTCATAAAGAGGCTTTGAGCCGACCCAGCGAGTGCCCCTTGCAACATACGCTCCGGGCTTTATTGACGAGTTGACTCCAAACTTGCAATCGTGCTCCACAATCGCGCCAAGCTTTTGCCTGCCAGAATCGCAATAGACGCCCTCAACGCAAACCTTGACCTGCTCCTCATCAAAGCGAAGATTTGCAAACTGCGAGCCAGCACCAATATTGCAACGCCTTCCAATTATAGAATCGCCGATATAAATTGACCTGTGAACAGCAAAAGAATCGCTCAAAATTATGGATCCCTTAACCTCAGCACTCAGCTGAACCCTATCCCCCAATATGACCGGGCCTCGAATGTAAGCATAATCGCGCAAGCAAACATTCTCCCCTGCAATCAGCAAACCATCAATGCAAACATAACGGCCCTTTTTCAAATTGCAGGGCGCGTATATGCCCGGAGGAAACGCAAGATCCAAATCCTCCAAGTAAGAGAGCAAATCCCACGCTCCTCCTCTTTTTTTAGGCAAGATGCGCGCATTCGCATACCTGTCAACCAGAGAGATGCACTCATCCAAAACATCATCAATGAATGCCATCAGAAATACAATGATCCTGCGCCTAAAATATTTTACGCAAATACAATACTATGAACCTATGAGGCTCTAATGAGAACCGCTTGCAATCAATTATTGTTGAAACGTTTTCTGACAATCGAAGATACAACAACCAGCGCAACAAAAAGTCCAAGAGCTGCAAGCACATCGCCAGAGAGAAGAG
Organism: Candidatus Woesearchaeota archaeon; assembly: GCA_003694525.1. GTDB lineage: Archaea > Nanobdellota > Nanobdellia > Woesearchaeales > ARS49 > J152. The sequence continues at coordinate 5,309 of RFLK01000092.1, read as the reverse complement.
CAGACCAGGAAAAACCTTCAGACAATACCGCCTCTCCAAGCGTTGCAAACAAGTAAGTGTACACAAAAGCTCCAGGAATCATCCCAACAAAAGTTGCTATGAAATAGTCTATAAAGCGTATTGAAGTGAGCCCGGCGGCATAATTGACTCCTATGAACGGGAATATAGGAACAAGCCTCAAAAGAAGCATCACTCCAAAACCATTCTTTTCCACCTTCCTCTCAAACTCACCCAGCCTGCTGCCCATTATGCCCTTGACAAAATCCCTGCCAAGAACCTTTGCAACAAAATATGCTATGCTAGCCCCCAGAGTTGCGCCGACAAGATTCAGAAAAGTTCCAAGCCACTTGCCATACAATAAAGCTCCGACAAAAGTCAAGACTACGCCAGGGACAGAAAGCGCGGCGCCAAGCGCGTACACAAGAACAAAGACCAAAAAGCCCGCAAGACCGAAACCCTGAACAAACAACCGGATTCGCTCATAAGAAAAATTATCCGCAACAGGAGAAAACCTGAAAGTATAAACTGCAAGAGCTATAATCAGCAAAAAGAGAGCAAACTTTAACGCACTCTTCCAATCCCTCATAAGAATTCCCTAATAACTCGATTATAAAAGAGTTGCCTTTAACCCAAACACAAAACGCCTGCAAGAGCGCAAAGCCCTGCAAGAGTCCACAAAAAATTTAAACAAAAGAAAAATCCGCAACAATATGAAAGTCAAAAACATAATATGCGCAATCCTGATACTGACAGCACTTTTTGCCTGCACTCAACAGGCGCCAAGAACAGAGAGCAATGATCAAATAGTCGTTAAAGGGAGCGGAAGCGATAAATCAACCCCTTCAAACAATGCCGTTGTTGTAGACGTCAAAATCAAGGACTTCTCATACGACGAGCCAGTTATTGAAGTTAGCGCAGGAACTGCAGTCAGATTCACAAATGAAGACAGTGTGCCCCACACTGCAACTGCAACAAACAACGCATTCGATACTGGAATTCTGCGAGCAGGAGAGCAAGAAACAATAGTGCTCAACAAGCCAGGCACGTACACTTACACCTGCACAATACACCCTAGTATGAGCGGAAAAATAATAGTGAGATAGAAGATCACTCCAAGCTCAACCAGCCATCATTCTGATGGGATGAAATAATAGGCAATAAAACCTATTAGCAAAGTCAAAAACCAAAAAGAACTCCAAGAAATAACCCGCGCAGTACCAAGAACTGCAAGGAGCACCAGAAGAACAATGAGGAATACTGCTGCAATCTTCCTTAAAGTCATCTTGCCCTCTCAACAGCGCGGATTGCAACCTCTATCTGATCACCTGCAGGCTTTCTTGTTGTGAGCTTTTGCACCCAAATTCCAGGCTTTGCAAGCCAAGAGAGCCACCTGTACTTTGAAGAAAACTTCAAAATCTCATAAGATATGCCAGCAACTGCCGGGATAAGCAGTATCCTTGCAAGAGCATTGTAGTACCAATGATCAAACCTTATGAAAGAAAACAAGAGTATGCTGACCATAACCACTATGAACAAAAGATTAGTGCCACATCTTGGATGCTCGGGAGGATACTTTGCAACGTTCTTTATAGTGAGCTTCTCCCCGCTCTCATAACAATGCACAGCCATATGCTCGGCCCCGTGATACTCAAACATCCTCCTAACATCACTCATAAGACCTATCAACGCAAGATACAGCAAAAACACAACAAGTCTGAGAGCGCCGTCAAGCGCTGCAAAAGCAAACGTGTTCTGCTCAAAGAAAAGCCTTGATACGTAATAAGGAGCAAGAACGAAAAGGAATATCGTAAGAGCAATCGCAAAAGAGAAAGTCAAAAACCACTCAAAAGGCCCAAGCTCTTCCTCCTCTCCCTGCTGGTTGGCGCTCCAAGTAATTGCCTTTATGCCAATTACAAGCATCTCAAACAAGACAACAATGCCTCTGAGAAAAGGAAAGGACAGGATGCGATATTTTTGGGATAAAGATACGTGATCCTCGCACTTTGAAACTATCGAACCGTCAGGAGCTCTTGCAGCCATTGCAACCTTGTCAGGAGCCTTTATCATAACCCCCTCAATCAACGCCTGGCCCCCTAACGGCTTTCGCTCACTCATAACTCAACACTCTCCCCCTGCCTCAACACCTTGACAGGAAACTGGCAAAGCTCCTGAAAATAAAGCGCATCATCCCTCGTACCCACAGGCCCTCCCCAGTGTATTGGAATTGCAAGCTTTGGAGAAATCCTGTTCGCAATCTCCGCAGCCTCCTTTGCAGACGCAGTATAAGTCCCGCCAACAGATATCAGCAAAACATCAGGCATCGCATCGCTCATCTCAGGATAATAATCAGAATCCGCCATATAATAAATCCTCTTGCCTTCTGCATAAACCAAAAAACCCACCCCTTGCTCGCCTTCCGCGTGGGGATTTGAAACCCTCATCCCCTGAACTTCAACATTACCAAATGACAACTTCTGACCTGGCACAATGGACGCGCAAGGATAAAGGTTTGCCGCAACACCCTTCGATCCAACCCTGTGCGTCAGATCACCAGAAATCTTTCGCACCTTCTCAAGACTGCAATGATCCCACTTGAACTTTGAGATCAGGACAATAGACGCTATTTCCGAGTACAAGGACTCGTCTCCCGCATAAGGATCAATGTATATTAAGTCCTCGCCAGTCCTTATCTTAACAGAAGAGTGGCCAAGCCAAGTTATTTGCATAAGCCCAAAAGAAGATATTTGCTATAAAAGAGTTGGGGTTAAAAATCCAATATCCTATAGAGAGCATCAAGGCCTCCATCCTTCCCGCTGACTATAAGATTAGACAATACCTGAATGCAATTCCTAAGCCCTTCCCCCCTTCCTTGAACTATCGCAAGCGCAGAATAGAAAGCATCGTGCTTCCTCTTCTGACGCAAAAGCTCAAGAGGGCTGTCCGTAAAATCACTCTCATAGCCAGACCTCCAAGAATCAAGGCCTTCAACAGCAAAAGAATCAGGACAATCAAACTCAACCTTGAAATTCTTGTTCAAATCAAACTCAGGCTCGGGAGGGTCCACAAAAGAGGGCGTTATGTCAAACTCGCTGATCTCACTCAAGTCAGGAGCCTCATAGCCCTTGTTCAAATCCATAAAAACACTCTCATCTATCGGATTATAACTCGAAGAGTCGTCAGAGCCCTCACTGCTAAGATAACTTGCATCATCATAAACCCAAGGAAGCGAGCCTTTTGACCAATAATCCTTTTCCTCCTCAAAATCCCCATCCAAATCATCAATATCAAGATAATCCGCCAACTCTTCAACATCACCTGCCAAACCTTCCTGCCCAGAGGCCTGCACTGGCAAGTTAGATTGTTTATCTCCAGAGTCATACCCTTGAACCTTATCAGACAAAGAATCAACACCTCTTGAGCCTTCCTTTTCAACACTCTGAACTGGGCGTATGAGTGGCTCATCATTCCAATACCCTTTAACATTATCTTCCAGACAAGCCTTCTTTGAACTGTAAGAATCCAAACCTGCCACCCTGCCAGATCCTTCCTGCTCTCTTGTCTTCTCCTTCGCATTCTCCTCCTTATACTTCCTATCCAACTGATATGCACGCTCATCAAGAATATTATAAGAGCTTGGAGCGTCGATTGCAGAAGAGTATTGATCCAACAAAGCGCGAGATATCTCCGCACACGGATCCCTTGAAACCAAAGTCAACATTGCAAAACAATGCTCTATTACGTGCTCCAACTTTTTTCTACGAGCATCCTCCTCCTCTAAAAACAACCTGGGATTCTTCAACCTATGATAAGCCCGCCCAACAAGACGACCCAAACGATACTCGTCAGGCTGAAACTTATCCTCCACATAAACATCAAAGGGGCCGCAATCCTCCTCAAAAGAAAACTTGACCCTCTCAAGCTCTTCCTGAGTTAGAGCAAAATCGGCCTTATTCTCAACCAAAAGCTCATTTACGCACTTGAGCCTGTACTCAAGCTCCATAAGAGTCCATTTGTGAATTATCGGCTTCACAAAATTCAAAATTACGCCATCAAATAAAAAAATTAGCATATGTCAAAATATCCAATTCACACCATAATAGAACAACGAGGGATAAAAGAGAGCTAAAGCAAACCTTTTGAAGACAAGCGCTCAATCTCATCAAGAATATCCGAGGCTATGAAAGAATAACCCCTCTTCTTTTTCAAAAGAAGATCCCCTATCCTTTTATTCAACACTGATGCGGCCCTTGCAGAGCTGAAAGCATCTCCCGACTGAGCATAAAAGCCAGCGCAAAGCCCTGCAAGAACATCGCCAGTGCCTGCCTTTGTAAGACCAGGATTGCCACCCCTCACCCTTGCAATCTTCGATCTTGAAATCACATAATCAGTAGGGCCCTTTATCAAAAGCACATTATCTCCAACGTGGAGCTGCAAAAGCTTTGCCCGCCTCTCCTTGTTCTTCTCCTCATAAATCTCCTCAAGGCCTGAATTTTTAAGAAACAAAAAAAGCTCAACCTCGTGCGGAGTTATTATCGCCCTGTCCAACTGCGAGAAAGAGAGCTGTTTTATGCCATCTGCATCAATCACCTTTTTCATCCCTCTTGCCTCTTCTGCAAGCCTTTTTGAAAACTTCCAAGTCTTTGCGTGCATTCCAATCCCATTGCCATACTCCAAAACATCAAATTTAGGAAGAAGCTTTTTAACATCAGAAATGTGCCTTGGAACAAGATACTTGCCCGTCAATTTCTTAGTAATAAGATCAGGAGAGCACGCATTGACCGCCCACGCAACCCTTTGAGGCGCTGCAATCGTAACAATATCCGCTCCAGCGCGCAAAGCCGCAACACCAACAAGAACAAGAGTTCCAGAATAATCCTGAGAACCCCCAACTACCAAAACACGCCCGTTCTCACCCTTGTGAGAAGACGCACGCCTTCCCATCAACCTCTTTATCTCTGACAAGTTCACAAACTAAAAGAACACACGCGCACTTATAAACATTTTTCAACAAAAAAGACAAAACCAACACAATTTATCTCTCAACACCTTCTTGCAAACTTCACTAAACGAATAGACTGGAATCAGAAAATAGAGTATTTTCTTTTTTGCTTCCATTCACGAGGAACCAAAAAACCGCCATACCCTTCAATTAACCTTTATACTTTGTAAAATATTATTCCAGTAGGTGCTTTAGCAATATTTATATCTGCTCGGGCTTTATCTTAATGTATGATTCAAAAATACACCCAATCAACTTATGAAACTTGCCTGGCCTGTTGTCTTTTTCAAGCTGTCGATAAGATCAAACC
>RFLK01000091.1 GCA_003694525.1 Candidatus Woesearchaeota archaeon | reverse complement strand
TTAAAACACATGCCAAAAAGGGTGGTTGCGTTCATAAACACAAAAGAATACAGAAAGCCCGCAAAAGAGGATCTGACAACGCTTGAGAGCGAAGAGATTCGAGTTCTTGCATACCACAAACCAGACATTCTCATACTAGACCTGAACTGCTCTCCTGAAAAAGCAGGGGCGCTTATTGACAAATGGTCTCAAAGGCTCAAAATAGGTGATAAAAAATGATTAAACTTGCAATATTTGACCTTGACGGATTGCTTGCAAACACTCTTGAAACCAGCAGATCAGCGTGGAACGCCCTCCTAAAAGAATGCAATTGCAAGCCAATGGGAAAAGAAGAATATGCGAAAATTACAGGCAAAGGAAGCATTCACACTGCAAACGTTCTCATAAGCACGAGAGGACTCGACACTACAGCGAGATCCTTGCTTAAAAGAAAAAGAGAACTATACAAAAAGATGCTTCCAGACGTGAAAGCAATGCCAGGGGCCCTGAATGCTGCGAGAAAACTCTCTGAGAAGATGAAGCTCGCGCTTGTCAGCAACAGCACAAGAAAAGAAGTAGACCTTGTTCTCTCGTCAATCGGCGCTTTGAAGCTGTTTTCTACAAGCATTGCAGGGGATGAAATATGCTGTCCAAAACCCGCACCAGACTTATACGAGGCAACACTCAAAAAGCTCAAAATAAAGGCAGATAATTCAATAGCATTTGAAGATAGCGAGAGCGGAATTATGGCAGCCTGCGGGGCAGGAATTAATGCCATTGCAATCCCGAACACTTACACTAAACGACACAATTTTAACTGTGCACTGCGTATAGTGAGCTCGTGGAAGGAAATCACGCCTTCTGCAATAGAAAAATGGGTGAAAAAATGAAACAGGAATTCGTGTGTCCAAAATGCGAGTACAAAGAAACAAAGCGAGGATCCTGCCCCACTTGCAAGATTGCTCTTGAGCAAGTATGCGCCGGGTGCGGAAAGATTCAAAGCGAGTGCGACTGCTAGATGACGCGCCACATAGCGCTTGGAAACGGAACTCTTCTGATAAACATAGACAAATGGCTTCAGATAAGAGACCTCTACTATCCGCACGTGGGTCAAGAGAATCACATATTGGGAAATGCGTGCAGAATAGGTATTGCAGAAGGCGGGAAAGCTCACTGGATAAATGAGGACGGGTGGATACGAGAACTATCCTATGAAAAGAACACGCTTGTAACAAAAAACATTGCACGCAACCCAAACCTTGCAATAGAAATTAAACTCACGGAAGCCGTTCATCACAAACACGACATATTCCTCAGACAGATAACCGTAAAGAACAACAGCAATTTTGAGCGAGAGCTAACCCTGCTGTTCCACCACGACATAAATCTTTACGGGGATGGAATAGGAGATACTGCAGGATACGACCCTGTAAACAATGCAGTCTTTCACTACAAAAGAAAAAGGTACCTGTACATAAGCTCAAAGGACAAGATAGGATACACTGCTGGAACAAACCCAGACTCCTGGATCGACTGCCAGGACGGAATATTAAACAAGAACCCTATCGCTCAAGGAAAAGTCGACAGCGCGATATCAATACGCCTGAGAGTGCCTGCAAAAGCAAAAAAGAAAACAAGCTACTGGATCGCTTGCGGGCGCGACTTCTCTGACGCCATAAAGAAAAACGACATTGTCAGAGAGAAAGGAATCTCAAAACTCATAGAAGAAACAAGAGAGCACTGGAAAAAATCCCTAAAACCCATCAAACTGGCAGGGCTTGACAAGAATTCGCGCGATCTTTACCAGAGATGCATACTCACAATACGAACTCAAATGGACAATTACGGCGCAATAATCGCAGCCAATGACTCTGATAATATAAGATTCAACAAGGACACATACAGCTATATGTGGCCAAGAGACGCGGCGCTTGTTGCAATGGCGCTTCAAAGAGCTGGCTATTCGGAAATCACGCGCGAACTATACTTTTTCTGCGAGAAAATATTGAGCGAGGCAGGATGCTTTCTTCACAAATACAACCCTGACGGATCTCTGGGAAGCAGCTGGCACCCATACATAGAAGACGGAAAACCTCAGCTCCCAATACAAGAAGACAGCACTGCATTAATTCTTGCCGCGATACACGACAATTACAAACGAACACGAGACAAAAAACTGCTGTACAAGCTCTACCTTCCCCTGATAAAGCCCATGGCTGAATTCCTATACAATTACAGATACAAGGACACAAAGCTTCCACAAGAGAGCTATGATCTGTGGGAAGAGCGCAGAGGAATATTCACATTCACCTGCAATTCAGTCTGCCTTGGACTTTTGAGCGCATCAAAAATGGCAAAAGCGATGAAGGACCCCGCGCACAAAAAATACCAAAAGGCAAGAGAAGAAGTCCACAACAGCGTTGTAAAAATTCTTTACAGCGAGAAAGACAAAAGATTCATCAGAGGAATAATTGCAAAAGACAAAAGCAAAGATGCAACAATTGAGAGCTCTCTTGCAAGCACCTTCCTCTTTTGCGGACTCGACGCGGATGATGAGATGGTCTCAAACACGATGAGCGCAATAGAAAACAACCTGTCTTTTGCAGGAGGAATTGCGCGCTACAAAAACGACCAGTATTATGCAGAAAATGGCAAATCAAACCCCTGGATAATCTGCACTACGTGGGTTGGAAGATGGAAAATCGCAAAAGCCAAAACTCTTGAAGAGCTGAGAGAAGCAAAAAAATACATTGACTGGATAATAAACAGCGCTCTCGAAACAGGAATACTGCCAGAACAGATAGGAGCTGAGAGCAAAAAACCTCTATCTGTTGCCCCTCTTACCTGGAGCTGCGCTTCATACATCAACCTTGCACTAGACTACTCAGAAAAATTTGAAAGCCTGGCGAAAAAGGCAAAGAGCGCTAAAAAAGCTTCCAAAAGACGATAACGATTTAACGCATAATTTTAATATGACTTCTTTGAGCTCTCAGTTATGATGGAAAACAATTATGGGAGGGCGCGATGAGCTGGCAGGACCGATCCCCGCTTCTAATATACCCTTTGCTAATACCTCACATAGCATCGCTTTGCATACGCTACAAGACAACGCCTGCAATAATCGCAAAGGCAAACCCTCTCTTTCCATTCGGCGGACTTCCATTTGCATCAAAGCACCAGATGATAAAAAACTTCAAAAAAGTCATACCATACACTATAATAAGAGCATCAAGCCCGGAATACAAAAGGCTCTCAAGAGCGCGCAGATTTGCAAGCAAGTACAAATACCCCATAATCCTGAAACCTGACACCGGACACAGAGGAGTTGACATACGGCTTTTGAAAAATCAAAAAGAGCTTGACTCTGCAATATTGGACCAGAGATGGGACTACATAATTCAAGAATACAACGACTACCCGGAAGAATTCGGAATATTCTACTACAGAGAGCCCGGAATGAGAGCTGGAAAAATAATAAGCATCACAAGAAAAGAGATACCAATTCTTGAAGGAGATGGAAAGAGAACAATAAAAGAAATCATCGAAAACAGCAATGCAATCGTTCCAGTGAAACAAGGTTCGGCACTTCTTGAAGTCGAAATAGTTGCCAACCAGCTTCGAGGCAAGTATTGGTTAAAAC
>RFLK01000090.1 GCA_003694525.1 Candidatus Woesearchaeota archaeon | reverse complement strand
CTGATCAATAGTGCCTCAAGCGTTAAAAAGAAGAAAGTGGACGAGAAGATTATAGATTTTTATGGCCGGCTCTACCAAAACCTTAGAGATTTTTATGACACGTTCTACAAGTTTGATGCTCAAAAGGTTTCTCATCTCGGGAATGAGCGCAAAAAATTCATCACAGAATGGTATACTTGTGTTAAAGAAGCAAAGGGTTGCGATGATTTTCTGTTTCTGCATCACGCGCTTGTCATAATGCAGAAGACGTTCAGCTCATTGGGGCCCTTGCTCATTCTAAATTCATCAAGTGAGAAACCAGCTCTTTGAGAGAATATATGTCCTTGAGCTCATATTTTCTATCTGCAATTAGAGAATAATGCTCGCTTCTCTCATCCCAGCACACTCGCGCAGTCGTCATTCCTACCCTGTGCGCCGGCTCTATGTCGACTTCTTCCCTATCTCCGACAAACAGCACAGTATGGGGCTCTTTTTGAGCGCGGGAGAGCGTAAGTATTCTCTCAAAGCCTTTTGTTGAGCCGTCTTTTGGAAATGCGCTCTCTCCGTTCAGCTCGTGCCTGAAGAAAACATTTTCTATGCCAAGCGCTTTCAGTATCTTGACAATCCAGGAATGATAATTGTTAGAGTACAATGAGAGTGGAATAAGGGATATTTTCGAGAACATATCCCTGAGTCTTTCATCTTCTTCAAGTGCTGAGGGTACATCCACAAGGCCATAGGTTCTTCTCGCAAGATCCGCTTCAAGGCCATAGACTTTGGAGAACACTCTCGTGTGCGATCTCAAAGGCTTGCCTTCGTTTATGTTCTCAAATCCCTTAAAGTACGCCAAGGTGTACTCTGCCCGTATTAAATCAAGATCTCTTCCAGTCTCTAACGTGACAACATCAAACATTTTTTCAAATATTTTTTCTTCTAATGTTTCAGGAGTCTTGTATAGCGTTCCATCAACATCGAACCATATGTGTCTTACTATCATCTCTCACAACCTGTACGCATCTGAATCATTGGGGTCTACAAGAATGTTTCGGCCCAGCCTGCGCGATTGCTTGAATCCATTCTCTATTTTGCGCATAGCAGAGAGTGCCGTGCAGGCTAGTATAATCCCCCTATCTTCTGGCAGGCTCTCGCTCAAAAGCCTTCTGTATTCTCGTGCTCTCTTGGGGCTTAATGGGTATTTTGATTTTCTTAGTGCAAGCCTTGCGCTCTCCGACGCTTTATTGCCTTGCGTTCTTGATAGCTCATAGCAAGCACGCCCTGCAAGGATTGCGTAATGGTTTATGTTCCTCGAGAAACGCTCGCGTCTCAGTTCGCTCTCAAAGCTTGTAACAGTTCTATTCTCTCTGCTCTCTATTGTGTTTTTCCAATAATCAATGAATAGTTTGGATTTTCGAAGCGCTCTGTAGGCGAGCATAAGAGCAAAGCTCAAGTCGTCGTCTTTCAGCTCAGTCATTCCTATTCTATCAAGGTAATCGTCTTTTAGCTTGTAGAACTTTGAGAGTTTTTTTCGTCTCAATGATGCGATGCTCTCTTTTTTCAGGTCCTCATAGAGAAGGAATCGCGTCTCATATGCTGAGAGGATATGGCAGGGGTCTTCAAGGCAATGCCTGAATTGGTACTGGAGGTCTATGCTTGTTAAGTTTTTTGTTATTGCGCCCTTATCTGCTCTCTTTCCTTTTGTGTACCTTTCAATTAATTCCTCTACGCTCATATTGTCTTTCGGGCCAAGAATTGTGTTTCCAAGCCAGGCATCCCTGTATCTTACTATGTGCTCTGGGTTTGCTTGAATGTCGTGCATAATTTTGCAAGACTCTTCCCAAAGTGAGATTTCCTCTTCAGTGAATTTTATTGTTGTATAATCGCAAAATGCTCTTGCAAGGCCCTTTATTCCTTTAACATAAGATTCGCAAAGAGCGTACTCATCTGGTTTTTTTGCGATTGTTAACTCGAGACTGTTGTTTACCCAGTCAGCACTCGCTTCAAGCAAAGATTCGACAAGGCCCTGCCTCAAATTTTTTATTTTTCGATATTCAGGCTGTCTCTCCATTGCAGTGTTCAGTCTTTCAAGGACTTTGTATAATGGGTCTCCGTCGACAAATGATAACAGAAGGAAGCTGTAGTCTTCAAAGTCAAGGGGTTCAAGTATTGTTCTTGTTCTGAATGCTCCTTTTGCGTTAAGGAAATGTTTTGCATCCTCGTATCTTTGATGAGCTATGTCTTTTGCGCAAAGGCCCTTGGATTTGCGGACGGTTCTGTACAGCCATCTTTTGTTTGAGAGATTTTGAGGCACTTCAGGCTCTCTCAGCAAGGCCTTCACAATTGGCGGAGGGTTTACTGATCCTACTGGCTCCTCGCCTGTCTCGCCTTCTCCTAAAAGGTGCAGTATTGCTTCTTTTGTAAGATAAGGATGGACTTTTATAAAGTCGTCTACAAGTGGTCTGAGTGTTGTCTCAACGCTTGCTTTTTGTTCTTCTGGCACTATTTCCCTTGCAAGCATTCCTGCAACTATGCTCTGGAATTGTATTGCAACTGCTCTCTCAAGGTTTCTTTTCATTCCTTCAACTTCCAGTGCAGCTCTTTGATATTCTCGTGCAAGGTCCAGTGCGTTTGCAAAGTGGGGCGGGCCTCTTCGCTTTAATCTTTCAATTCCGTTTCTTATTTGGGATAAGTACAGCTTTATTGTTGCTCTTGCATCAAGAGCATTGTCAAGGGCTTTGTCTATTGTCAGCCTGTCTGCGACTTTGAAGAGGTTGTAATTGTGCTCTATGGCTTTTGCATTCGGCACGTCAGAGTTATCTCTTGTGTGGTATATTACAGGAACCTCTACATTATCCTTGAGCGCGTTTTTCTCAAGCAGGTCTCTCGAGGTTATTATGATTGCATCGTATGCTTTTGCAGAAATTCCTTCAAGGCTCTCTGCCTGTTCTATTCTGACAGGATGCCTTCTCATGAAAAGGTTTTTTCCGCGAGGGATGTCTTTGTTGTTTGTTAGGACAAGTACTCTGCCTTCAAGGTCCATCTTTCTTTTCATATGAGTTGAGCTCGCATACAATAATCACTAAACAGTAGCGTCAAAATGACAGGTTTATAAATCTTTTTGCGTTAATTCTGCTAAAAACAGTCGTTTTTATGTCTTGCCCTTATCAAGAATAGCATTAAGGCGCAATTCTGTTCAAAAAACAATACATTTATAAATAGAATATAAAGGTATGCGTGAATAGTGAAGACTGGGTGGATACGCCTCAAAGAGTGAAGATAGGATAAAAATAGAAAAAACAGAATATGAACGCACGCATTTCAACACGCAACGGACAAGATTTGGGCAAGCACCTTCTTGAGCTGATATTGCGCTCAGAGGAAAACTGTAGCTTGATTGAGCGTTGCATAATGGATAATAACGGAAACTTCCAGCAGTTGGTGAAAGATTACGAATGTCTTATTCAATCAGAGTTGGATCCGGATGTGCGAGGCGATCTTGAATCTAACAAGAGCGCGGCCCAATTTCTCGCAAACGTGGACTCCAGATTGAGAACTGCCCCGACAAGCTTGTTCGGTCGCACTATCAACAGTTTATCAGAGCTCTATAGGAGTTGGAAATCCCTGCAGGAATCTCAGATGTACTTCAAGCAATCATATAGGTCGTATCGCACTGCCTGATCGATTATCGATTGATTATTTGCATTCTTACGCGCAAACTTTTTGCGCATCTCGCTTCAAATCCAGTGCAATATTAGCAAGCCTTAAAAGAGAGTGGCTTATGCTAAGCGTATGCCATCCGAACAAGAACTGCGTGCAGAGCGCATCAGAAAACGTGAGCAGTTGATAGAGGGCGGGGTAAATCCTTATCCTTACAAGTACGAGCGAACGCACTCGAACAAGGACATTCTTAACAAGTACAATCTAAAGCCTGAGGAGAAATCAGGAGATATTGTCCGCATTGCTGGAAGAATTGTCAGCTGGAGGGATTTTGGAAAGCTGAGGTTCGGCCACATTCTCGACGAGAGCTCTCGCCTTCAAGTGCAATTCCAGGTTGATTTCATCGGAGAGCGCATGGAAGAGCTCAAGCTCTACGACATCGGGGATTGGATTGGCGTTGAGGGCGAGGTTGTTGCAACAAGGCGCGGGGAGATAACTGTTCTTGCAAAGGATTTCAGGATGCTATGCAAGGCAATACACCCCTTGCCTGAAAAATGGCACGGCCTTCAGGATATAGAACAGCGTTATCGAAAGCGTTATGTCGATCTTATAGTGAACCCGCAGGTCAGGGAAACGTTTGCAAAGCGTGCGAAGATAATTGAATGCATAAGGCGCGTTCTTGAAGAGAGGGGTTTTCTGGAAGTTGACACTCCGATACTTCAGCCAATTTATGGCGGAGCCAATGCGCGTCCTTTCAAATCGCATATGAACGCTCACGATATGGATGTTTATCTGAGAATAGCAACTGAGCTGTATCTCAAGCGCCTTATTGTCGGTGGTTTTGACAAGGTATACGAGATAGGCAAGAACTTCAGGAATGAGGATATTGACAGGACTCACAATCCTGAGTTCACTGCAGTCGAGGTCTATCAAGCGTATGCCGACTACAATGATATGAAAGAGCTTCTGATGGATATATACGTTGAGGCTGCAAAGGCGATCCACGGATCTACAAAATTCACGTATCAGGGAAACGTCATTGATGTGAAAAAGCCCTGGGCAAGCTACACGATGGTTGAGGCTCTTAAGAAATTCGCTAAGATAGATGCTGAAAAGCTTGGTCCAAAAGACTTGAACAAATTGTGCAAAGAGCATCAGATAGAGGTTGTTGAAAACCCCAGCAAGGGCCAGCTTATCCAAGCATTGTTTGAAGAGCTTGTTGAGGAAAAACTCATCCAACCCACATTCATAACTCACCATCCGGTTGAGTCAACTCCTCTTTGCAAGGAGTGTCGAGAGGATCATCTAAAAGAGCATTTCATCGAAAGGTTTGAGCCTTACATTGCAGGGATGGAGATTGCAAACGCTTACAGCGAGCTCAACGATCCTATAAAACAGAGGTATCTGCTTGAAGAGCAGGCAAAGAAGCTTCGTGCGGGAGAGCAGGAGGCTCATCCTCTTGATGAGGATTTCTTGGAAGCGATAGATTACGGAATGCCTCCTACAGGCGGTCTCGGTTTTGGTGTTGACAGGATGATAATGTTATTGACTGACAATCCGAGCATCAGGGATGTTATCCTGTTTCCGTTTATGAAGCCTGAAAAAAAGAGTGATGGCAAACAGAACTAGCAAATAAGTCTAAAGTTGAAACAGGAACAGAAATAAGGTTTTAGCAAGCGCCTTCTTTAATTTGAGATATATCGCCACCGCAATATTCTCTGCAAGCATTCTGCGCGGGCCCTTTCTCAGGGGATGTGTATTTGACGCCTGCGCACGAGCAAGTGTAGCAATTTAGATTTGGCATCTCCCCTGCCCTTCCAGTAAACGCTCTGGCTCCTGGCTCAAGAACTCCTGATATTGCTCCCCCGTAGCTTTTTGCAGAGGGCATTGCAAAATATCCTGTTGCGCTAAAGTCATAGGCATCAATCTCGTAAGATGATGATGGAAGAGTGATCTGTCCATAATCTGAGTTTTGGGAAAAGTGAACGCCAAGGGGCATTCCAAAAGCGAAATAGAGTCCTATTATTCCCACTATCAACACAGAGCTTGCAACTGCAACTTCTGCACCTCTTTTAT
>RFLK01000089.1 GCA_003694525.1 Candidatus Woesearchaeota archaeon | reverse complement strand
GCTCTTGCAATTACTATTGCAAGTCCTACAAGGATGAGCAATGCGACAAGCACCAAAAGAACCACTTCAAGGGCAGATCTCAGGCCTGCTCTCTCGCTTGTGTTCTCTTCAACTGGCTGTGCAACAGTTGCATTCTGGTCTTGTGCTTGCACTACTACAACAGGTTCTGCCTCGCTCTTGCAAGCCTCGTTTTCAACAACATTGACTGCTGAGCTTGCTGCAACCTTGTCGTATCCCTTGTTGTACCAAGCGACAATGTTTACTGCATAAACGCCTGGCTCTGCGCAGTTAGGAAGCCTCAAGAAGAATTCTTCTGTCTCTTCTTCCTCATCTGCCTTGATTTTTTCAATATAGTGAGTTGCCTCAAGGCCAAGCTCAGGCACGCTCATTGTCACTCTGATATCGCGCTCTGTTTTCTGACCGCGATTTTCAAGGCGCACTTTTCCAAGAAGCGCTTGTCCTGCGCTCAGAGTTCTGCCTGGACTGAAGATGACATCATCGACAGTCACAAAGTGTCTTGCTGTGTTTACGCGCAGGTTGTACTCCTTGAGTAGTGTTGAGTGGTCTCTGTTTGCGATTTCAAGTCGCAGTTTGTAGTCGTCCACATCAACATCGGCTGGCAGGCGAAGTTTGAGCTTGCGCAAGTAAGTTGTGTTTGCAACAAGATCAAATGGCCCTATAAGGTCCGATATCGGAGAAACACTGCTGTATTCATAGCCGTATATTGTAGCGCGTACGTTGACATTGTCAACGTCTTCATTTGCGAACAGCTCGAGGTCGACGGTGAAGTCTTCGCCACGCTCGAGGTCCAGCCTGACGACGTCGTTTTCAAATATAGACACGTCATCGATCTCGATGCTTTTCACTTCAACAGGAACCTGAGCCGCGTGTGAAGCCACCACGTTCAGAGCTGTGAGCATCAGCAAGAGACCGAAAAACAACATCCTGGATGCTTTCATTTTTTTAATCCCTCCAATGTAACAATGCTTTGTTACCACCGAGAACACCTAACACATATTTAAAGCTTTCGAAATGTGAGTATCAAGCAGTAACAAAAAACGAATTTATCTCTGGTTTTATGCGCCTATTTAAAAAGAACTGAGCAACCTTTTTAAAATACGCAGAGTGGCTCTACTCTATGATTCGCCAGCCTATTGTGACAATTATGGGTCATGTAGACCACGGAAAAACGAGCCTTTTAGACTCTATTCGTGGCTCTGCAATCACTGCAAAAGAAGCAGGTGGCATAACGCAGGCGATCGGCGCGAGCATAATTCCGCTCTCAACTATCAAAAAAGTGTGCGGAGGTCTTCTTGACAAGCTCAAGTTTACAATCACCCTGCCCGGCCTTCTTTTCATAGACACCCCTGGACACGCAGCTTTTATGAGCTTGAGAAAGCGCGGAGGCAGTCTTGCAGACATCGCGATTCTTGTCATAGATATCAATGATGGGATAATGCCTCAAACTCGCGAGAGTATTGATATTCTGCGCCACGCAAAAACTCCATTCATAATAGCTGCAAACAAGGTGGATATGATTGAAGGGTGGAGTAGAAAAAAGGACTTGCTTGTTGATGATCTGAATGCTCAAGACCCGTCTGTTGTTCAACGTTTTGAAACAAAACTCTACGAGATAGTCGGCCAGTTGTACGAGCTTGGCTTGCAGGCTGACCGTTTTGACAGAGTGGGCGATTATACAAAGCAGGTCGCAATAGTTCCAACAAGTGCAAAGACTGGGGAGGGAATTCCTGAACTGCTTATGGTTATGACTGGCCTTGCTCAACGCTTTCTTGAAGATAGTCTCAAGGTTGAAGTGTCAGGTCCTGCAAAGGGCACTATTCTTGAAGTTAAAGAGCAAAAGGGTCTTGGAACTGTTCTTGATGTCATAATCTATGATGGTTCTCTGAAAGTTAACGATAAGATTCTAATAGCAACTCAAGATGGAGTAGTAGAGTCCAAAGTCAAGGCGCTATTAGAGCCTGCAAAGCACGAAGAGATGCGGGAGAAAAAGGCCAAGTTTGTCCACGTTGATAGCGTTCGGGCAGCAACAGGGGTTCGCATTATAGCGCCAAAGTCTGAGGGCGCTCTTGCTGGAACTCCTCTTCTTATGATAGACGGCAATGCTGAGGAGGCAAGAAAGGCTCTTGAATCAGAGTTAAAAGAGGTTCTGATTGAGACTGACAAGGATGGTCTTATAGTGAAAGCCGATTCTCTCGGAAGCCTTGAAGCTCTGATGACTATGTTAAAGGAGAGCGGGATAAGCGTTAGGAAGAGCAGTATAGGCCCAATTACAAAAAAAGACGTGGCGGATGCAGAGGCAATTTTGAAAAAGGATGCATTGCACGGAGTCATACTTGGCTTTAACATTCCAAAACCTGACATTCAGACTTCTGCCCTGATCTTGTGCGATGATATTATCTATCGTCTTATCGAAGAATATGAGAAGTGGCGGGATGAGCAGAGGAGGAAGACTGAGCTCTCAGAACTCGAAAACATCACAGCGCCTTGCAAGATTGAGATTCTCAAAGGCTATGTTTTCCGTCAGAGCAATCCTGCAATAGTTGGTGTTGAGGTAATCTATGGTGCTTTGAAGTCCAACACTCCGCTTATGAATAAGAAGGGAGATCAGGTGGCTTTTGTCAAGGGGATCCGTCTTGAAAAGGAAGCTGTCGATAAGGCTGAGAGAGGAAAGCAGGTCAGCGTTAGCTTGCAGGGAGTTACAATCGGCAGGCAGGTGAATGAGGGAGATGTGCTGTACAGTGCAATATCTGAGGATGAGTTTCGAAAGTACAAGGAGTTCCGAGACCATTTGACTGAGGATCAGAAGCTTGTTTTGAAAGAGATTGCGGAGATAATGAGGGAGAAAAAAGCATTGTGGGGCGTATGATGAAAAGGGAGTTTTTGAGAAGCCGGGAGGTCAAGGAGTTCTCAAGGATGGTTTTTGAGCAATGGGGTGCTGTCCCCGAGCTATTTGATAAGGTCGTGTTTGTGAAGAGCAAGGATAAGATTTACATTGTAAACAGGGATATTGAACGGCTTGATTTGGGCCAGCTCAGGATAAACAGTTATGGAATATACATTGCTGAGTTGAAGAACACTCAGGTTCGCCTTTCAATTGAGGGCTCTCAACTGGTGGGTCCTGTTGCGACGAAGAACATTCACGAGATATCAGAAAGTCAACTCAAGGATTGGTTGCGCGGTTTGGATTTAAGCGTTGATGGCAACTATGATGGGTTTGTGATTTTGAAGTGCAATGGGGATTTTGTCGGTTCTGGAAAGTTTCGTGATGGCGTTGTTTTCAATTATGTTCCAAAGGCTCGAAGGCTTCTTGATATTCACTGATCGCCCATCTTCCAGAGAGAGTCTCCCACATAATGAATGTTTTTCACAACCTTTCCTGATTCTGATCTGAATATTTCCTCTCCGCAGAGCAGGGCTTTTCCTACTGCAAGTGGCTTTCCGTGCGTCTCATCCACTATCACTACAAATTCTCCTTCTTTTATCGAATGGTCAAGGTCAACTATTCCTGGGCGCATTATGTCCGCTCCGCTTGTGACAAAACGCACCGCGCCCATATCGACAGTCACTCTTTTCAGTATGTTATTTTCAAGAAGCAATTTCAATGTTGGGACTATCTTGCCCTCGTAGTAGAAGAATAGAGGCGTGTTGTCTTTGACTACTACTATTTCGTGTTTGAAGTCCGCAATTCGCACGTTATCTTTCTTGCTGAAGAATTCTTTTATCCCGTATTGTTCTTCTATCTCTTTGTTAAGATTCAATATTCCACTTTTACTCAACTGCTTCAAGTCCTACCTCTAGAGTTTCGCCTTTTTTCAAGTATTCTATGAGTCTTCTGTTTAAGTGTCTTGCGGCCTTGTCTGCTCTGGTGCCAAGGGTTCTTTGAGATTCATGCTCTCCGAGCCTTATTACAATTTCTTCTCTGTCCGAAAAGGTTGGGTTTAGGTCAAATTTTACTCTGTCAATCTCGTCTTTTGTTTTGAGAATCATCACTGCTCTTTTGTGCTCCCTGGCAAACTTGGCTAGCTCTTCAGGGTTGAAGTCTGCTCCTACTGCTATTATGCAATTGCCTTTCAGCGTGAGGCTCTTCTCTTTTGTTATTTCAAGTGTTGTCTTGTGCGTTGCAAGTATGTTTTGGTGGCCTTTTGCGCGAAAGGTTATCATCTGACGTGTATCTCCACTATGGTTCCATCTTCAAGCTCTTTGTCCAGGTTTCTTATTTGTTGGCCCGGATATTTTGCAGAAGCTCCCCAGAGTCTTGCATATCTGAATTTTTTGACAAAGTCCCTGTGTATGTGCTCGCACACTGCTCTCAGGGTTACCGGCCTTGTCAGTATTAATGGAACGTCAAGGTCTGGTTTCTTGTTAACTTCTTTAAGGTATATTCTTGCAAGATCCAGTTTTTTGTATATGGCTTCTTTAAGCTCTTCAATTCCTTCTCCCTTCTCTGCCGAGACGAATATTGCTCCTGGAAAGTCTTCTTCGAGTTGTTTTTTTCTCTTCGCGTCTATGAGGTCTGCTTTTGTTATGCATACAAGAGCTTTGCAGTATGCTCTGTTGCCTTCTATTGCATCTATGAACTGGTCTATGTCTATTTTGTCCCGTATAACCACATCGGCGTTCATTATTCTGAATGCTTTGAGTATTGAAGCCAGTGTTTTTCTCTCTATATCAAGAGGGACTGTTGAGGCTATTGATAGCCCCCCTTTTGGTTTCTTTTTTATTTTGACATCAGGCGCTCTGCCTGTTGTTCTGATTCCCACATCAAAGACTTCTTTTTTTAGCAAGGGATAGTGTTCTGGGTGCGTCGCGTCAATTACGTATAGTACAAGGTCTGCAGATCTTGCCATTGCAAGCACTTCTTTTCCTCTGCCTCTTCCTGATGCTGCTCCTTCTATTATTCCTGGAACGTCAAGAATCTGTATTCGCGCGTGCTTGTACCGCATTGTTCCGGGTATGCAGTCAAGTGTTGTGAATTCATAGGCTGCAGCCTTGCTCTTAACTCCTGTAAGTGCGTTTAGAAGTGTGCTTTTTCCAACTGATGGAAATCCGACGAGTATTACTGTTGCGTTTCCTGTTTTTTTGACGAACCAGCCTTCTCCGCCTTTTTTCCCTGCGGATTTTTTCTCTATTTTTTCTCGCAGCTTGGCGATTTGGCTTTTTATTAGTGCAAACCAGCCCTCTGTTGCCTTGTTGTATTTTGTTTTTGACAGGGCTGCTTCAAGCTCGCGTATTTTTTCGTGCTCATCCATTGTCGTCTCCTTGTTCGTCGGCTATAAAAGCGTAGTGGAATTTTTGGTCTCGCAACTCAATTGCTTTTTGCTTTTTATTTCATTCTTGTTTTCAGAATTCAGATCTTTAATTTTTGCGTTGCGTCTAAGAGTTGCCCTTGCTCTTTTCAACAACGCTCTCTCTGAGTTTTTTCGCTCTCTCTTTTAGTTGCTGTTCTTGTTTTTCAAGTGTTTGTATTCTGAGCTTTAGAAGTTCTTGTTTTTCTGATAGTTCGCCCTTCAGTTTATCCTTTTCTGTTGCGACCATTATTCCGCCTATTATCTTGTATGCTTTTTCTGTAAGGTCGACTTCTCTCATTGCGCTCTCTATCTCGTATAATTGTGCTTGAAAGCGTTGCTTTTGGCCGGACAGCGCTTGAAGGTTTTGCTCTATGAGTTGCAAGCGTTGAACTTGCTCTCTTGCATCTTGATTCATACTGCCAAGACCTTGGTTGATTTAGAACGTGACTTGTATAGTATTTTGCTTCCGCAGTATGGGCAGCGGACTCTTCTGCCGATCATATCTTCGCTTATCTTTTTTGAGCACAGAAAGCAGGTGTATTTTACCATTATTTCTCCATCTCCAATTCTATTGCTTCGGTGACTATTTGAGCGCTCTCGCGCACAGCAACTGGCCTCTCTCCAACAGTGTAGGCTTTTGCTGCAAATGTGCTATCGCACTTGCTGCAATGCCATATTCCTGCACTTTTTCTTTTTGCTGTCTGTCTGCTGCAGTAAGGGCAGGTGTGCCTTGCTCTGTGGAGCTTTTCTATTTTTGCAAGCTTGTGTTTTACTGTTCGTCCGTATCTTGGACCAAATCTACGTGTCGATCCAAGACCTTGCTTTTTGGCCATATTTCGCTGAAACCTCGGCCCATTTAAAAAGGTTGCGCTCTTCAAAGTTGCTTGAAGGCAGTCTGGCATCTCCTCTGTTAAGGCCTTCTGTTACAGTCATCTTTATATACAGTTCTTTATGCAGTTAAATTATGGCATCTCTTAGTGAGAATCAAAGGTATCATTTGAAGAAGTTCATAAAAGAGCTTGAATCGCATAGCGCTCGCCATACTGAATTCGTGACTGTGTACGTTCCTTCAGGGTATGATCTCTCCAAGATAATTCAGCATCTTGTTCAGGAGCAAGGGACTGCAACCAATATTAAGAGTTCTCAGACAAGGAATAATGTTATTGATGCTCTTGAGCGTATGATTCAGCATTTAAAGCTCATTCAGCGCACTCCTCCCAACGGTCTTGCAGTGTTTGCAGGAAATGTTGCCTCTGCAGAGGGCAAGAGCGATGTGAGGGTTTGGAGTTTGGAGCCTCCCATTCCCATATCCACTCGAATGTATCGTTGCGATAAGAATTTTCAGTTGGATCTTCTTCGCGATATGCTTGAGTCAAAAGAGGTTTATGGTATGATAGTTATGGATAATCGCGACGCTTCGATTGCTGTTTTGAAGGGAAAGTCCATAGTGCCTTTGGTCAGCGCTCATTCTCACGTCCCCGGAAAGTTCAGGGCAGGGGGTCAGAGCGCCTTGCGTTTTGCTCGCAACAGGGAGATTGCTGTAAATGAGCATTTCAAGAAGGTTGCGGACATAGTCAAGGATCAGTTTTTGAATTCCAATGTTAAAGGTATTCTTCTTGGAGGGCCGGGCCCCTCAAAATACCGGTTTTTTGAGAGCGGCCATATAACAGGGGATGTTAAGAAGAAGATAATTGCAATAAAGGATTTGAGTTATACTGGCGATTTTGGGCTTGAAGAGCTTTTGGAAAAATGCCAGGATGAGCTTGCAAAGGAGGGGGTTATTGAGGAGAAGAGGCTTATGAGAAATTTTCTCACTCTTCTCGCAACAAAGCCTGAACTTGTAGTTTATGGCGAGCGCAATACTCTCAATGCTTTGGAGTTGGGAGCTGTCTCCGATCTTCTTCTCTCAGAGGTTCTTGATGATAAGAAGGTTGATGAGTTTGAAGAGATTGCAAAAAGGTTTTCATCTCAAGTCCATATAATATCAACGGAGACTCGCGAGGGGGCTCAGCTTCGCGATGTTGGTAAGATAGGTGCGATTTTGCGTTATCCTCTGAGATGAGAAATTTAGCTCAATCGGCTTACGATGAATTTTTTGATGGCAAGGGGTCTTGCACTGTTGAATTGAAGTACAGTGGCAGATTCAAGGGGTTTAATGCTAATGTTAAGATGGTGGGCTCAAGAATAACACTCTGCGCAAGCAAGAGGTGGAAGGATGTATCTCCTGAGATTCAGAAAGGTCTTTTTCACGAGCTTTTTGCTCGTCTTTTTCAGAGTTCCAAGAGAACTTTGAATATGGAGTTGTATGATAATTTTATGCGCTCGCTTCCTCGTCTCTCTCCAAAAACTCTCTCGCATCCTGTTCTTGAGAGAAGTTTTGATCGTGTGAATTCGTTGATGTTTGGTGGGCTTATGGAGCGTCCTAATTTGAAGGTGGGAAAGGGAGTGAATCAGCTGGGTTTGTATGAGTATTCTTCCGATACTGTGACCATAAGTGAGATATTGCTGCCTTATCCTGATCTTATGGATTATGTGATGTATCACGAGCTTTTGCACAAGAAGCATCAGTTCAAGAGGGGTGCTCGCAGAACAACTCATCACAGCAAGGCGTTTCGAGAGGATGAGGCCAAGTTTCCTGGGGCAAGGGTTCTTGAAAAGAGGCTTCAAATGCTTGTTTCAAGAAGGCAGGCATTTGATAATCGCTGGTAAGCTTTAAATACGCATTGGTTGGAGTCTTTACTATGGTCAGAATTTTCGCAGCAGGCGATTTTCACGCGGATATCTCAACGGCTCGCTCTCTGGCTCAAAGAGCGGTTGATGAAAAGGCGGATATCATAGTTTTGAACGGCGATATTGTTGAGGAGGACAGGACGAGCGGCGTTATGAAGTATTTCGTAGAGACTGGGCTTCCTGTTTATCTTGTTCCGGGAAATCACGATTGGCTTGCAACTGATTTTCTTGCAGCGCAATACAATGTCACTAATTTGCACGCAAAGAGCATTCGAAAAGGGGACGTTTCAATTTTCGGATGCGGCGGTGCTAATGTTGGAGTGCATCGTTTAACTGAGGAAGAGATTTTGGAGACTGTGCGCCTTGCAAATGATGCGAGTGCCAAAAAGCGCGTTTTGATATCCCATGTTCACCCTGCAGGCACTCTTATGGAAAAATTCTCGGGTTTCATTCCAGGATCAAGCGGTTTGCGCTTTGCAATTGAGGAGCTCAAGCCTGATGTTGTTCTTTGCGGTCACGTTCACGAAGCAGAAGGTATTGAGGAGAAGATAGGGGACACTGTTGTCATTAACGTTGGAAAGTCAGGTCGTCTGATTGAGCTTTAGGTTTTATTTCAGGAATCTCTCCATATTTAGATAGGATTCTATGTAGTCTTTGAGTGTTTCAACATCTTGTGTTATCTTTTTCTCCCATCTTGAGATGTATGGTGCGTAGAGGTATTTTCCAAAAAGTATTCTCAGAAAGTAGAATAGTGGTTTTGTCTCCCATCTTCCTTCATAATCTGTGACTAATTTTCCTATAAGCTTGATATCAACCTCTCCCTCTTGGAGTTTTACCTTCTTCCCGTCACGTGTTATCGTAATGTCTTTTAATTTTGAGAAGTTTATCTTGTACCATATTATCGATTTTGCATAGTCTGTGAATGTTGACATGAACTCTCCTGTGAATTCTATGTTCTTGCCTTCTTTTTTCAGTGCTTCTGTTTGCGATTTTTTGAACATGTAGTATCCTTTGTCAGAGCACCAGCTTTGTATTACCTCAAATAGCCCTTTCGCTGAGAATACTCCTTTGTAG
Organism: Candidatus Woesearchaeota archaeon; assembly: GCA_003694525.1. Lineage (GTDB taxonomy): Archaea > Nanobdellota > Nanobdellia > Woesearchaeales > ARS49 > J152. The sequence continues at coordinate 257 of RFLK01000089.1, read as the reverse complement.
CTTATGGTCTTGAGTGGAACTGCAACTTTTGTTTCAGCCATTATATTTCACTTCCCAACGATTTTTTTATCGTGCTTGAAAGGTCTTCTGCCTCTCCTACTATTTTTGCATACCAGTAATCCTTTATCTTGTATTTAAGTATATGCTTACGCAAAAAATTTCCGAGAGCATCAAGAAGTTTGCTGCCTTTGAATTTTCCTCTGTAGTCGAATTCTATTTCCGGTGTTATTTCTATTTGGACATTGCCTTCGTTTGTT
>RFLK01000013.1 GCA_003694525.1 Candidatus Woesearchaeota archaeon | reverse complement strand
AGTTGAAAAGCCCAAAGAGCCAGAATCAGACCTTGCAGTAACCGGGCTTTACTTCTTTGACAATACAGTGTTCGACAAGATAAGGACTCTAAAGCCATCGCAAAGAGGTGAGCTTGAGATAACAGATGCTGGGAGCATTTATGTGAGTGAAGGCAGGGCGTCGTTTGCGATGGTCAACGGTTTCTGGTCTGATGCTGGAACTCATAAAGCTCGTCACGAGGCAGAGCTTGCTATAAAAAAGTCAGGTTATGATCCGCTCAAGCATCTATGACTCCAAGATTTCGATCAAGCATTATTTTTTGGAAGACTCTGTTTTTTCCAAGGTGTTTTGCTCTGTATAGGGCCTCGTCTGCAATTTGTATGAGGCTCTCTTTTCTAGCTGAGCTGTTGGTGCAGGTTATCAATCCTATGCTTGCAGTGAGGGGTGTGTTTTGTTGTATTGCGCATCTCAAGTTCTCTGCAAATTCTTTTGCTTCTTGAGGGTTTAATTCTGGCAGTGCTATGAGAAATTCTTCTCCTCCATATCTTGCTGCTATTGCGCTCTCAGGTATTAGTGATTTTATTGTTTTTGCTATCTCTTTCAGGACTGTGTCTCCTTTTGGGTGCCCGTAAGTGTCGTTGTATTTTTTGAAGTTGTCCGCATCTATCATCATTATTGATATTGGTTTCTCTTTTGATCTCATATGGGCTATTGTTTTGTCGAGGTCTGGTTCGAGTTTTGCTCTGTTTGCAAGGCCTGTGAGCGGGTCGGTTGTTGCGCTCTCTTGTACTAGTTCATATTCTTTTATGCGAGGTATTGATGCAATAAGCTCGTCAAGAACTTCTCGTGCTTGGTTCATATCAGGGAGAACATCGCTGTATAGTATTGCTTGGCCTGAGAGTCTTTTGTTTGTAATTAGAGGGAATGCTGCAATGTTAAAAGGCAGTTCTGATTTTTCTTTTATTCTTGATAGAAGGGCGTCCTCGCGGGTATTTCGTATTATCAGGGGAACTCTTGTCTCTCTGATGTGAGCCAGGATTATATTCTCTGCTTGTTTGCAGGCTTCATTTAGTGAGAAGTGTTGCGCTCTGGCGTTTTCTATTTCTATTGTCGCATTTCCTATTTTGAAGTGTTCAACCAAAAAAGCAACGCTTTTCTCGCAGGTTTCCTTTAGGGTTTTTGCGCCTCTCAGAGTTTGCCAGTAAGAGAAGAGTGTCCTTTCTATGTCCGGGGATTTTCTTCGTGAGAGCAATGTCTCGCTTGCTATTATCGCGTGTGTTATGCTGAGCCTTATCAGTTGTTCGTAGTGATCGTGCCATTTTGGCAGGTCTGATTTCCCATCTCCTGTTCTAAAAGGTCCTATTTTGATTGGTATTGTTCCTATGCTGTGCTCTACTGTTTTTGTTTCTTCTCCGCTTTTCTGCTTTGGTTCAATCCCGTATTTTGCATCTCCTACTCTGACTTGCGTTTTCAGCTCTTTTGCAAGGGATTCCATAATTCGCGTCCAAGCGGGCGTGCGTATTATGTCCATCTTTTTTGTTAAGGTTTGATTTGTTTTAATATTTGTGCTCAAGTACTGCTTGTATTCCGTCCTCCAGTGTTACTTGCGGCTCGTATCCTAGCATTTCTCGTGCTTTTGTTATGTCCGCCCAGCTGTGAAGGACGTCTCCCTCTCTTTTTGGAGCGTAGTTTGGCTCCATATTGTTTCCTGTTGCTTTTGATATGGTCTTGTATAGTTCATTTATAGATGTTTTTTTGCCCGATCCTACAAGGTATGTTTCATTGGAGTTTTCTGTTTGTCCTGCGAGTATTAGAGCTGTTACTATGTCTCCTACGTATACGAAGTCTCTTGTTTGGTTTCCCTCGCCGTATATTGTGCACTGCTCTCCTCTTCTTTGGAGTTCTGAGAACCTGCTTATAACTCCCGAGTATGGTGAGTCGTGTTTTTGTCTGGGTCCGTAAACGTTCATGAATCTCAGGATTATGTATTCGAGATTTGAGTTTTCTATTAGTTTTTCTGCTTCAAGTTTTGTTTCAGCGTATGGGCTTTGTGGATCTGTTGGGGAATCTTCTGTTTTGGGAAGCTCTGGGTGGTTGCCGTATACTGCTGCGGTGCTTGCAAAAACTATTCTTTTGATATTGTTTTTTCTCGCAGATTCGATCACTTTTTGAGTTCCTGTAACATTCACTCTTCTTGTGTGTTCAGGGTGCTTTATGCTGAGAGGAACATTCACAAAGGCTGCAAGGTGGTAAACTATATCATACCCGCTCATCTCTCGCTCAAGGTATGGTGCTTTGTAGATTGCTTTTTTGCCATCAAACTTGTCAAAGGTTTTTTTAGTGATTATGTTTGCGCCTCTCAGAGTGAGGTTTTCATCGCGTGGCAGGTTTGTTGGGGTTCCTGAGCTGTAGTCGTCATAGCATTTTACTTGATGGCCAAGTGCTAATAGGGCGTCTATGAGGTGGCTTCCTATAAATCCGGCGCCTCCTGTCACGAATATTTTTACCATTTTTCCTGGTTGCTTTTGTGT
>RFLK01000088.1 GCA_003694525.1 Candidatus Woesearchaeota archaeon | reverse complement strand
GCAGGATCCATAGTCCCTTATGTTGTCAATAAAGATAAGGTTTCGTTGAGGAATTTTTCAGCGATTGTTGGCCAGCTTGAGAGGTTTGTGCTTGTCAACGTTCAGGATTGTGTTGATTTTAGCGACGTTCAAGGGGTTGAGTTTGACATTCCGAACATTGATTGGAAAGGCATAGGCTTTGATGAGTCCCGCGCTATTGTTGATTATTCTCAAAGGAATGTTGATCTTACTGTGCTCTCGCGCCCCGAGAGGGAGGATGTTGTTTTCTCCTTGTTCTATCCTGTAAGGGCAAGAGTGGGCGATGAATCCTTGCTTGTTGAGGAGTTTAATGTTGTTGTTCCATTGCGTTTTGAGCGTTTGTATGAGATAACGCGCGATCTTGCGCAGGATATTGCCGCGCGCAATGGTCAAACTTTCCTTCTTGGCCGTCTTTGTGACAAGTATAACGTTTCGGATAATTCTGTTAATATATACTCTTTTGCAGAGCCTTTTGAGAAGGCGTACGTTTTGAAGGTTGTTGATTCTCACTCAAGCGCGTACGGCCTCTCACCCTTGCAGTTCCAGGTTGCAGTGCGCAATGTTGAGATTGAAGGGGGGTGTTTTGGCTGATGCGATCGCGCAAGCCTAGCAAGCTTATTTTGCTCATAGCGATTGTGGCTTTTATGGCTGTTGCGCTATTGTCAAGTGATTCTATGGCTGACCTTTTGCCGTTCACTGGCAATATCAGCGTTAATATTCGCATTGCAAATGCTACAATTCCTGCAAGTTTTGGCGCTCAGACCATCTCAAGCGCTGAGCAGTCCTTTTCCATAGTGAGTCCTGCGGGCAATTTCGGCGAGGTGTCTTTGCGTTTTGCGTTCAATCCAGGGTTTACTGGCGGGGCGGTCCAGATATTCGGCTCTTCTGCATCTCTTGACGTTGATGCAATAGGCAATCGCTTGACTATAAGAGGGTTTAACAAGAATTTTGTAAGCCAGCTTGGAGAGTTCTCTTTTCTTGAAGGTGCAATAGAGCGTCAGGTTTTCACTGACATAATTCAAGAAGGCAAGAAAGTCGGAGAGGCGCGCATAGTTTTGCGCTTGACTGCAGCAGAGCCTGGCGAGAGAATTGCCGAGCTTCGCTCTGAAGGCTCTGTTGCAGGCGCTGTGACTATTCGCGCAAATATGGAGCCTTTGATAGATCAGACTCAGGGAGTTACAAATTTGTTTGCAGGTTTTGTCTCAAGCCAAAACGGGAATCCGATTCGCTCGGGAACTGTTCGCGTAATCAGCACCGGGGGAGAGTTTTCAGCGCCGATCCGTCCTGTCGGCGATAAGGGTGGTTTTGGATTTTTGGGAAACCCTCTTGTTGTGAGTGGTATTGCAGGATCTAATGTTGCTTTTTTTGTAGAGGACTTTAAGGCCGCAGAGGTTCAGTTAACTTCAGAGCAGGGAGTTCGCGAGGTAAACCTTGTTGTTCCGATAACAACTTCTGGTGTGAATTTTGCCGATTGGGATTTGGATGGCGTTCCAAATGGCAGGGATAAGTGCCCTGAGACTTGGCGTGCGCGGGTTAATTCTGATGGTTGTTCTTGTGCTCAGCTTCTTGCATTGAATGATAACAAGGGCTCTTGCGAGGAGACTGCAGACAAAGGTCCTATTTGGCGCCCTCCAGAGCCTCCCAGGCCCAAGTGTGATTCTCCAAACACCTGCCTTCCAAGATCTCCAGATTACTGCGCTGAGGACGAGACTGTCGTGCAGAATTGCGGTTTGTGTGGCTGTCCTGCCGGTTTTGAGTGTGCAAGCGAGGATACTCCTCTGTGTCCTGAAGGCCAGGAGTGCATTACCGACGGTGGTTGTTACAAGGCTGTTGAGAGCGTGGGCTTGAAATGTTTCAATAACAATTATGTGATAGGGCCTGGATTGAATTGTTCGCAAATCGGGCCTTCCTTTTATGATTTTTTTGAAAATGATCCTCTAAAGCGCAATCTTAATGCTTTTGTTGGTGTTAAGGTCAAGAGCACTTTCGGGGGCAAGAAGAAGATAAAGAAGGGCATTATGGCAAAGCTTGCTGCTCAAAAATTGTGCATTGATACTACTGATCTTGGTTGTGTTCCAAAGGACACAAAATGCCCTGGAGAGGTTGCGTTCAGGGACAATTTCAATGAGGTTATAGTAGCGCTTCAAACTCAAATTAACAGGCTCTTTAGCGGGGCTGGCGGAACACCTTTGGGTGCTGCTGCAACAAGCAGTGTTGCGTTAGGGTCAGGAGTTGCAACAGGGCTGACTTTTGCTCAGATAGGTGCAGTTGCGGGCCCTGCCGGATATATTGTGGGCTTTTTGATAGGCTTTTTGGCTTCTCTTATCGCATCTGCTTTTGTTAGCGTTGACATCTCTTATGGAATCAACTCTGCTCAGGTTGAGCTCGTTCAGCCAAAGGTGACTTACCCTTGCGATGCGCTGCTCATAGGAGCCAATGAGTCTTGCTCGCCGGTGCTCTATCAGGGCGATCCTGAAGATAAGGTTGATCTGCTTTTCATAGCTGATGGTTTTGAGAGCGAGCTTGAGCTTAACAGGACAATATCTTCCCTTCTCGATTATGGAGGTAATGCATCTGGTACTATTTACGAAGGTTTGTTCTCAAGGGCGCCTTTCAAGCAGGAGAAGTCTGCGTTTAACATTTGGGTTGTAAGCTCTGGCGGGGTTAATTATTCCAAGGATCCGATCCATCCTAGCAGGGGCGCGTATCCTGATTTGAAGCAATTGCAAAAGTTTGCAACTAATTGTCCTGACCGTGATGTTGTTGTTTTCTTGTCGGCCAAGGAGAAGTTCCAGTCTGATTGCGGACTTGACCCTGTAACCAGTCCTTGTATGTTGAGTTTGCCCTCAGAGCCTCATCCTGGAAGGGCTCTTCTGCAACTTATGGGGCGCGCGATAGGAAAGTTATCGTTTGAGTGGTATTTTGAGATTGAGCCCAAAGTTATTCCTTCTCGCAGGGTTGACGAGTTTTCTCTCATAACTGTTAGAAATAGTCCTAATTGCAAGGCAAACAGGGCAGCTGCTCAAAAAGAGTGGGGGTCTTTGTTGCAGGCTGGAGGCACTATTGGCTTTTATGATGGTTGTGGTGGTGTTTGCGGCAAGGATTGCGCATCTTACATAAGGCCTACTCGCAATTCTGTTATGAATAATGTTACTCAAAGGTGCACTGATTCCTGCAGGGAAGGTCCTCCGTACGATCCGTTCTATCTTGTGAATGAGCAGGCAATATTGGAAGGCATTCAGAATTTTGCAAGTCCAGTCAATGCTCATCCTTGATTTAATGAAGTGTTTAATTCATTTAGATTTATAATGCCATATTGAATTATCGCGTTACAGATTATTCCTTAAAAGATGAGATTATCGGGTAGAGGTATGTTCTGAGCCAGTTGAGGTATAATGCTGCAAATATTAGATTGAATACCGGCCAGGTGTTTTGTGGCAGGTATTGGGTTAGAGTGAGCGCCTGGTATGCTACTATGTATGCTATGAATGAAAAAGAGGCTGGCAGTATTAGTTGAGGTATTTTCGATATCGCAAATCCTACTCCTCTTGTTATGCTTTTTCCTATTTTCTCTATCTTTGCAAACTGCGCGTGAAGGTGCAATGTAAAATATATAAAGAGCATTGAAGCTATCGCAAGAAGGGGTCTTGCCTGGCTTGATTTGGTTGTGACAAAAGTCACAAACAGTAATGGCGCAGCCCACAAGAGCCACCATATCGCGTTAAGCTTTGCCCATTCGATAAACCTTTTTTTTGTCAATTTTTTTCCCGCAATTGTTGCCCATATGAGGGTTCTTGAGAGGGTGTACGCTGCAAATATTGATATTGCAAGAAGGCTCAGGCTTATTGCAAAAAACCATACAAGGCTTTTCAATTGCACTGCATTTTGAGCGACAACATCCGGTTTTAGGAATGCTTCTCTTGTAAGGTCCGTGCTTGCCTGCAGGATTGCAGTTTTCACTTTCAGCCTCCAAAGGTAAAAATAGCCTGCAGAGAGCATAAACGCCCAGAAAAGAGAATCGTATAATGAGGCAGTTATTGCTTCTTTCATTTTGGAGAAGCTTTTTGTAAACCTTTCAAGCTCTTGAGTGGCTGTTTTTTGGGGCCAGAGAATCAGCAGTATGCCTGCAAGCCCCAAGGCTGTCGAGCCTCTCTTGTTTGTCAGGTATGATAGTGTTGCTATCAATACTAAGATTATGCCTATTACTCTTGGGGTTCCTATTCTTTTCATTTTTCTTGCAGGTTAATTTCAATTTTTTTATTATATTTTAAATGTTTACACTAATTGTCCAGGAGGGCTTGCAACACTTGCTTGCTGTCTTGCAGCATTGCTCTGTCTTGCGGGAATTGCCTGATCTATCCTCTCAGGGCCTCCGACGTATTCTGTTATTGGAACGCACAATTGCTTTGCAAGACCGCCTATTGCAGCGCCCCCTGATGGAAGTCCCGGGTGGAAAATCAGGCAGGCAGTATCCCACTCGTTTGTGCTCCATTTGTATATGTTGTCTGTTGTTGTGTCCGCGTATTCAAGGGTCTCATCTGGTCTGAACCATTTTGCTGAGTTGTACGGCTCGCCGTAGGCGGTGCTTATTGTTCTGGCCCACGCGGGGTAGTTTTCAACTTCTTCAAGGCTTGCAGGAAGTGTTGTTTCTCTCTTCTCTGGTCTTGTCCTTCTGAACTCTATGTTCCATCTCAAGTCTCTCTGCTCTTGCGCGTTGTTTGTTATGCTGTATTGTACGTGGTACAATCTCAGGTTCAATTTTCCGAGAATTGATGGGTCAAAGTTCGGGTTGGATATATCATAGAGCACTCCATTTATGACCGTTTGGTTTCCGAATATGTCTATCAGCTGTTGCCTGCTGACTCCTTCAAGTATTACTGGTTGGGTTCTCTCTGCGTTTATGACAGCAGAGGACACGTATTGCCCTGTAGGTCCTCTTCCTGCAAGAACATTGTTTGGGGTTATCTCGTGTATCTGTCCGCATATGGATGATACAAGGCAGTTTTGTATTCCTGCTGCAAGGCAGAAGCTTTGAACAAGTCTTTCTCTGTTATTTGCAGCCCAGTCCCCCCAGGCAAGGTTTGTTAGGGCAATGAGTCCTGAGTATTGGTTGTACGCTCTGAGCGCAAGTCCTACTGTTCCTGCAAATCCGTAAACATCTTTTATTGCTGCGAAAAATCCGGGCCCTGTTTTGAGTATTCCGCTTCCAAGCTCGCTGTTTAGCTGTCCAAAGCATTCTCTGTCTTTCTTGCATGCTTTTCTTATTGCTTCATCAGGATTTTTTACTTCTTTTCCTGAGCTGTCAAAGTATTTGAGTTTTCCGTCAGTGTCTCTTTTGTAAGTTAGAACAACGTTTTCATTTGAGTCGCGCAGCTCTGTCTGTGCTGGTAGCTTTAATGTTTTTGGCGCCTTCTCAAGATCCTCCTCGCTCAATCCTGCATTTTTGAGGATTGCTTTGCGCTCTTTGGGGTCTAATTCTTTGAGATCTTCTTTTGTGTAGAATTTGTTTGTTACTGTTCCCAGGTATTCTTTTCTTCTTATTGAATAAGTTCTTCTTCCTTGCTCTGTTGCAACGCGCACTTTTTTTGTCTCTTTATCTTCTCCTTCTCCGACAGTGACTTCTACGTTTTTGTATTTTGCATAGCTTCCCGACTTGCTCTTGATATTGCCTATAGTTTACGCCGTTGTTTATCCTCTTCCCATATGGTGGCAAGGTTAGGGGGAGATGAATTTGCGATTCTCCTCGATTCTATCACTAAAGTTGAAGATGCGATCGCAGTTGCGGAAAAAATTCAAGCAGAAATAAGTTTACCCTTCTATATCCATAATCAAGAATTTTGCACCAGTTGCAGTATCGGTATTGTTTTAAGTCATAATCAAACTACCAATTCTCCTTATCTTCGTGCAGAGGATTTATTCAGAGATGCCGATATTGCCATGTATCAGGTAAAAAATAAAGGCAAAGGAGATTATCAAGTTTTTGGTAGAGAAATGTATGAT
>RFLK01000087.1 GCA_003694525.1 Candidatus Woesearchaeota archaeon | reverse complement strand
GTGTATCTCTCTTTGGATTTTTTTCTGATTTTTTATGACAAGGCTTTAATTTTTTTTCAACCCTGCTCTTTTTTGTGAGAAAAGCGATTTTCATCATTGCTCTTGTAGCGTCGATATTCTCTCTTGCACTCATCGCTCTTGTTCGCCCGCAAATCTCGCCTCGGTTTTTGGAATTGAGAGGTGTTGTTATATCAGAGAGGCAGGTTGATAAAGTGACTTTCATAGAGTTTGTGCCTGATAACCTGACTGTTGTGAGCTTTAATGGCAAAATAGGGAAGGGTCGCAAGAGGTTATACGGCCGTCTGAAGCAATACAAGGGAAAGGTTGAGTTTGTTGTCGAGGGCCAGTTCAGGCAAGCTCGCAGGTAAGAGCGCACACTGCCGCGCAGTATTTTGCGCCAGGCTCGCAGACTGTTCCGCATTCGTTGAACCTGCCCCCTCTTTGCTTGCAGTCTTCTATAAGTGGAGTAAAGTCGACGTCCTGGCTTGTTCCGTACACTATTTTTTCAGGGTATTTTGCTTGTATTGTTATGTTGCCGGGAGTGTTGGTTGTTTGAGTGCAGGCTATTAGCAATGCGAGAATTGTTGCGATGATTGCTTTTTCCATATTGTTTGTAGTGTTCTTCTGGTATTTAAAGAGTTATTGTTATTCCAACAATTTTTGGACTCTTTACAGTTCTTTCTCAGCCATTGTTTTAATGTTTTTGAATTTTCTTTTGATTATGTTCTCTGCCTTGCTTGGAGCTCTTGTTGGAATTTTAGCAGGATTGGCTCCTGGCTTTCATACTAATCTTATTGCAGTTTTCGTATTGCTCTTTGCCGGTGATGCTTGGAGTGCTTCTATGTTCTTGGCATCTCTTGCAGCTTCAAGATCTGTTGTTGATGCCTTGCCCACTGTGTTTCTTGGAGCGAGCGATGATGTCTTGTCCATTCTTCCGGGTCACGAGCTTTTGTTGAAGGGGCATGGTTGCGAGGCTGTGCGGTTTCTTGTTGCGGGAAGTTTTTTTGGTGCTGTTTTATCCTTTATTCTGGCTCCTGCCTTCTTGATTGCTTTTCCTTTTCTGTTTTCTCTTTCAAGGCCTTTTATTTTTTGGATTCTTTTCTCTCTTGTATTGGCTGTTGTTTTGCCGGAGGGTTTTTTTGGAGTTCTTGTTTTTATTCTATCCGGTTTTTTTGGAGTTCTTGCTCTAAATTCTGTGCGCGAGCCTCTGTTTCCCATGCTCTCGGGTCTTTTTGGGGCTAGTTGTCTTGTTTTGTCTCTGATTGATGATGTTGATGTTCCTCCTCAGTATGATTCGAACATTTTGAGAGTGTCAAATTTTGGGTTGTTTTCATCCTTGTTTTCAGGAGTTCTTGCTTGTTGCGTTATGGCGCTCGCGCCGGGTCTTGGCCCTCAGCAAGCAGCATCTCTTGTAAGAGTGAAGGACAGGCTTGAGTTCTTGGTTTTAACGGGCGCTCTTGGAACTGTTGATGTTGTTGTCTCTATTGTGACTTTTTTCTCTGTTGGGGCGACAAGGAATGGGGCAATTGTTGCAATTGAGAGTCTTGTTGGGATGGTTGATGCGCGCGCTTTTGTTGTTTTGTTGGCTTGCGCTCTTCTTGGAGCTTCAGTCTCTTCCATATTTGTTGTTTGGTTTTCGAGGTTTTACTCGCGTCTGATTGAGTTTGTGAGCATAAAGTGGCTTTCTTTTGCCGTTATTCTTCTTCTTGTTTTTTCAAGTCTGGTGATTTCAGGCCCTTTAGGAGTTCTGGTTTTGTTTGCTGGCTCTGCTATTGGTCTTTTAGCGCCCTCTTGCGGTGTTTCTAGAAGCAATTGTATGGGCTGTCTGCTTGTGCCCACTCTCCTTTTTCTGTTTTAAATGTGCAAGAGGGTTTAGCATAAAGTCTATCGGGCTTGTTATTCTGTTCCAGTACGCTATTTTGTTTTCCGGGTATATTGGCGTTCCTAAAACTTCTCTTTTTATTTTTGGTGCGGTTTCAATGAATTGTTGATATTCTTTTGGTTTTTTTGCGAATAGTCGCTCTCTTGGGCAAAGTATTTCTCTTATTATTGAGTCGGTTTTCTTGTCGAGCTTTTTCGCCCAGTATTCTGCTTCTTCTTCTGTTTCCTTTGTCACTGCCCAGGGCGAATAGTATTTCAAGGGCATTTTCCCGCAGGTGTGCTTTAGCAGGTATCCTTTTTTTCTGATGCCTTTTGCTGCAATATCGGCATAGTCTTCAAGCGTAACTGTTTTGTCGCTTGCCTGCCAGGAGTATCTTGTTCCGTGGCCCATAATTGCTATGTGGGCTATTTTTTCATTTTCCAGGGCTTCTCGAAAGTCATTGCTTGTTGCGTTTTCGCAGAAAGTGTTTGCCTTGCAGCCCAGGGCAAGCTCTATTCTGCTAACATATGAGTCGATGAATTGTATTCCGAAGAGTTCTATCACGTTTATTGGTTTGGATATGAGTATTGCAAGTCCGTCGCACTCTTTTTTTGGAAGAGTGCCTGCTTTTTCTTGAAGGTATTGGCCGTAAGTGAGAAGTGATGCGGGACCTGCTATTGTAACTGCTGTGGCAGTCCTTGTGAAGTAGTTAAGTACTTTGCGTCTTGTTATTTTCATAAAATTGCCTGCGAAGCCATCCCTTTTTAAATATCTTGACATATTTTTAAGTTTTTGTTCTTTTTGCATCAGTAACCTTTATAAACCACTGCTTGCCTTCTGCGCTCTATGAGAGGTATTATAGCTCATTTTAGGGGCAGTCGGAGGAGAAAGAAGGGCAATCAGATGATAGTGTCCTTGCCTGGCGTTGATAGTAAGGAGAAGGCTGCAGAGCTCGTCGGAAAGAAGGTCACTTGGACTGCTCCTGGCAAGCTTAAAAAGGAGATTTCAGGAAAAGTTTCAGCGCCTCACGGTAACTCTGGTGCTGTTCGCGTTCTTTTTGAGAAAGGTCTTCCAGGTCAGAGTCTTGGATGCGAAGTTAAAGTAGAATAGTTCTTTATTGGTTTTGGATTCTTTAAGCTCAACTAAAGCTTGTTATTTTAAGTCTCAGGTTTTTGATCTTTAAAACGCTCAGCCTTTCAATATCTGCTTCTATTGCTGCTTTAAGAAGCTCAAAATCTCTTTCCTCCATGGCTTCTTTGATGCTTTTCTTGATTTTCTTGTCTGTAAGCTCTTTTGGCAAGGCCTGAATGTACTCTTGCAGCCATACCTGTGCAAGGTTCAGGTTGTGGTTTTCAAGTGCGTGATTTGCAGCGTCCAGTTTTATTATTAGTTTGTTTATCTCGTCGATGTTCAGAGGTTTTTCTGTTGCTTTTTTCCTTGCGGTTTTCTTCTTTGACTTTTTCGGAGTCTTTTTTGATTTTGGCATCAGAACTTTATCCAGGACGGCAAGGCCGGCTCAACCAGCGGGTATGCGTATGGTGCGGCTACAATCAGCGCTCCTATTAGTATGCTGTGAAACCAGGTCTCTCCAGTTCCAGGGCCGGCTGCTCC
>RFLK01000086.1 GCA_003694525.1 Candidatus Woesearchaeota archaeon | reverse complement strand
GGTAAAAGACGCATATGCAATACTGGTTGATGGCAATATAAACGGAAAATCTGGAGGGGAATTTGCCAAGAGAGCGCGAGTTGATGGAATCAAAGCTCCAATAATCCTGGTGTCTTCAGATCCTGAAAGATACGAAGAATATAGAGAATATTTCACAGAAATGCACCATAAAGAAAGAATCGTGAAAAACCTGGAAAGCTTGCTAAATCGAATTGAAAAACTCAATACAACTCAGAAGGCTTAAAAATACGCTTTCTAAAAAAAGCTTATGCAAATATCATTTTATCCAACAGACGCATCTTATTCTGTTAGAGAAGAAAAGCCAGTCATAAGACTATTCGGGCGGAGCGAGGAAGGAGAGCTTGTATGCATTGAAGATGAGTTCTGGCCATATTTCACAATAACAGGGGACCCTGATGAGAGCGAAATACTGGCACTTCAAGAAGGCGAATACAAGGTTGTGAGAATAGAGCGCAAATCAAAGAGAATAAACGAGGAAGAGAAAAGCGTAATTCAAGTCTATGTGAACCTGCCCAAAGCAGTCCCTGCACTCAGCAAGGCAGCAAAAGATGTTCCTGGCGTTGAGAAAACCTACGAGTACGACATACTCTTCACAAGAAGATACCTAATAGACAAAAACATAACTCCATTAGAGCTCACGCACGCAGAATGCGAGAGAGTTCAGAGCGAGCTTAAAGTTCCCTGCTATCTTGCAAAAAAAATATGGCAAGAGCAAAAAGCAATTTCAAAACCCAGAATCCTATCAATCGATATTGAAACCTACAGTCCAAACAAGAGCATAAACCCAAAGAAAAACCCGATACTGATGATAGGATTGTACGGGACAGGATTCTCAAAAGTGATAACCTGGAAAAAGTTTCCAAACAAGAGCAAAAACATAGAGTTTGCGGACAGCGAAGCCGATATGATAGAGCGAATGAAAAAGCATATAGCAGAATACTCTCCAGACTTCATCACAGGGTACTACACAGACGGCTTTGATTTTCCATACCTTGCAGAGAGAGCAAAATCAAACAAGATAAAGCTTGACATAGGGCTTGATGGCAGCCCTGTAAAAATAAAAAGCAGAGGAGAGAGCGAGGCCAAAATTGCAGGAATCGCGCACATAGACATTCTAAAATTCATACGCAGAGTGATCGGAAGATCCCTTGAGACTGACAGCTACTCCCTTGATGCAGTGAGCGAGGAGCTTTTAGGAGAGCGAAAACTTGACATAAATATGGAAGAGATGTTCAAAGCATGGGATGAGGGGAGTTGCGAGCTTGAAAAATTCGCCGAGTACAATCTGAGGGACTGCAAGCTAACATATGATCTCACCCTGAAAATTCTACCATCATTGATAGAATTTGTAAGACTGATAGGCTTATCACCTTATGAGATAAACAGAATGAGCTTCTCACAACTTGTCGAGTGGTACCTGATACGCAAAGCAAGCGGGAGAGGCGAGATTATTCTTAACAAGCCAAGCAACAGGGAACAGGCTGAGAGAATGCGCGAGCACGTGCAAGGAGCTTTTGTCTTTGAGCCAAAACCGGGTCTTTACAAGAACATAGCAATATTTGATTACAGATCACTATACCCATCAATAATAGCATCCCACAACATAAGTAGAGGAACTTTCAACTGTCCTTGCTGTGCGGGCGATGAAAACTCAATAGGCACAGAGAGGGGAGAGCTGAAATTCTGCACAAAAAAAAGAGGGCTTTTCAGCGAAACCATAAGGGAGCTGATATTACTTCGCGCAAGGATAAAAAAAGAGCTTAAAGAGAAAAACGACCCGCTCTTGAGAGCAAGAGTTGACGCGCTTAAGGTCCTTGCGAACAGCTTTTACGGGTATATGGGATTTGCCCCATCGCGCTGGTACTGCATAGAATGCGCAGAGGCAACAACAGCCTGGGCGCGAAAATACATACACGATGCAATAGATGAAGCCCAAAATGCAGGATTTACAGTACTATACTCGGACACAGATTCAGTATTCCTTCTATTGGGAGAGAAAACAAGAGAAGATGCTCAATCACTTGCAAGGGGGATAAACAAAAAACTGCCAGAGCTTATGGAACTTGAATATGAAGGATACTACCCTGCAGGGCTGTTTGTGGCGCTGAAGGGAAGCGAAGGAGGCGCAAAGAAAAAATATGCTCTTCTAGGCGAGGACGATAATATAACAATAAAAGGCTTCGAGACGGTCAGAAGAAACTGGAGCACAATTGCAAAAGAAACCCAACAAAAAGTTCTCGAAATAATACTCAAAGAAAAAAATGTCTCAAAAGCAAAAGAGTTCGTCAAAGACACAATAAACAAACTGAGAGAGAACTCACTTCCAATAGAGAAAGTAGTAATAAGAACACAACTATCAAGATCCACTCAAAGCTACTCATCAATAGGCCCGCACGTTGCCGCAGCAAAAATGCTTGAAGAGAGAGGCGAGAGAGTAGGCGCTGGAACCATAGTATCCTACGTTGTAACAAAAGGAAGCGGGAGAATACGCGACAAGGTAAGGCTTCCTGACGAGATAGAACAGAGAGAATACGACGGGGAATACTATGTTCAAAACCAGATAATCCCCGGAGTTGAGAGAATCTTCTCAGCTCTGGGCATTGATTCTCAAGCACTTCTTGCTGATGTCAGACAAAAAACCCTTGGAAGCTTTTAGCAAAAGATGAGTGGCTTCAAAATACTAACTATTTTGCAATTATAGAAAGCAGAACTATCAGAAGAGATCTGGTATGGGTTTGATATGAGTCTATTTTCTTCTTTGATAAGCGGAAAAAGCAAAAAGAGAGAACCAACAGGGCAAGGCATATCGAAAGCTTTTTAAAATGACCTCGATACCCGTGCAGATAATGGGAGTCTACAAGTATCTTCAGCAGATATGGAAAAAGCAACCTTCTGATCTGAAAAAGCAAAGACTGATTGCACTTCGCAGAGAGCCTGCAACGGTCAGAGTAGAAAAACCCACAAAGCTTGCAAGAGCCCGTGCTTTGGGCTATAAGGCAAAGCAGGGAATAATAGTCGTGCGCCAGCGAGTATCCAGAGGTGGGCACAAGAGACCAAAGATATGGGGTGGCAGGAGATCAAAAAACCAGGGGAAAAGGTTGAACCTTAGGAAAAACTATCAATTGATAGCAGAAGAGCGAGCATCCAAATCATACAAGAATTGCGAAGTTTTGAACTCATATTATTTAACAGAAGACGGCAAACATTACTGGTTTGAAGTCATACTTTTAGACAGGGCAAGCCCAAGCGTACTAAAAGATTCAGGATTGAACTGGATAGGCCAATCCCAGCATCGAGGCAGAGCCCACAGAGGCCTTACAAGTGCAGGGCGCAAGATGCGAGGATTGAGAGCAAAAGGCAAGGGGGCTGAAAAAGCACGTCCAAGCAGACGAGCAAACTCCAGAAAACTCTAAAGAGGTGATCTGAATGAGTGACTTAAAGGAAGAATCTGAAGAGTCCTTCGAGGACGAATTTGAAGATTATGATTATGCAAAAGACTTCATAGACTCTGATGGCGATTATGAAGAGGACCTTGAAGAGTCGAGCGATACAGTCTATGTTGAAGATGCATGGACTGAAGATGAATTGTAAAAATAGCACACCATAATAACAACTTCTTCTTTTTCTTATCATTTGATATTTGCAGAGCGCACTATCAAAGACTTTTGTCAGTTAGAACTTTTTTAAGAACTCTTGCCAATAGGCAAAGTATAACTACTGCTCAGTAGCATAACCTTTATATAGTGGATGTTGTCTTGCGAGAGTTGGGGGGGAAGATGCCAGCATACAGATCTCGAAAAGGAACGCTTGCTCAAAGAATAACATTTATCGCAAGCGCAGCGCTTGCACTTGCAGGCTGTAGCGCAAGCGGAACACACTACCCAAGACGAGAAGACGATTCAGAACTTATTGCAAGAGTCCAAACAAGCACTTACTCTGGTCCAATTGAAAACACAATATCTGATATTCTGAGAGGAAACAACTCGACATACAATAATCTTGATGCACTGAGGGGAGCTGCAATATACAAAGTTCACTCAAAAAACACGCCAGAACTTGCAGAAAAAGTCAACGCACTATTTGACCATATTGAATTTATAGGGTACATAAAAGAAGATGGAAGAATAGAGCGATACCTTCTTCAACTGGCAGATAGGATGTGTGATGCGAACATTCCTGATTACGAACAGCTCTCTGAAGAAGAGCAAAAGAGAATAGAACAAGGGCTATTTGGAGAGATAGCTGAAAATACATTTGAAGCATTAAAACACGAAGATCTGGCAAGGCTTGAAAGCATCCTTTCAGAAAATGCAAAAATAAAACAAGCATTTAAGGAATACAAATCAGACCTTGAAAGAGTAGAGAGTTACACTCAGGCCTGGGCAGACACTGTCGTTCACGAAGGAAACTTTGAGAGAATAGATGAGCTGAATCAGCTCAGGGCAAGACTTGAAGACTATCTGACGGGCAGTGAGAATTTTCAGGGAGAACTATATGTTGAAGGCAAAAAAGAATACGAGAAGGCGCTTGAGAGAAAACTTTCAAGCATAAGGAACAGCGATTCAGAACTTGCCGCAAAAGAATACGAAATAAGCTGGGATGGGACCCTTGAAACACTACACTCAGTAATAGAACTAAGACTCCGCTCATTGGCAGAAGATATTGGAAGTTCCTGGACACTGACAACAGACCAGCTGCACGATGCCTCAAGATACATCTTCATCTATACAAGCTCTCTAAAAGAAGCGCTAAAAGACAATCCTTCTGAGCTTGTCAAGGCGAACAGGCACGCATATCACAGGATAGCAGAGATATTTGAAGAGTTAAATGCGCCAAGAAATAGAGGAGTTCAGCTAATAGAAGACATTCTAATGCCAGCAACCCCTCTTGCAAGCTTTGCATACACGATTGCAAACTGGCAGGATGCGTTTTCAAAGGACTACTTTGAGCCGGAGGGAGATGAGAGAGAACAATACAAGCAAATACTTGATGAGGGAAACGTAATAAGATACGGCTTTGCCAATCACGATCACTTTGTTGGAAGCACAAATCCAGCAATAGCGCGCCTTAGCTCATCAATAGTATCTGATATTGCCCAGATCGCAGCAATTGCATCATTTGCACTTAAGAAAAAATCAGGCAGCAAATCATCAGCAGTGCCTGCTGGAGGTTCGGGCAGTGGCGGATCTGGCGGAGGAGGCTCTGGTGGTTCAGGAGGCTCTGGCGGGGGAAGCCCTGGAGGCTCTGGTGGAATAGGAGGCGGAGGTGGCACCGGACCTGGAACGGGAAATTAAAATGCTATCTTCAAAACAACTCATTCTCTTAATTGCCATCTTGTTTGCACTACCAATAGCTCATGCAGCAGTAGATGTAGAATACTTTTTCACATATTCGGACTCTCAGCAAAATACAGAACTCAATTCGACAATATATATGTGCAATGACTCGAACTGCTCGAGCGTTAGCGCATTTCCTGGAAGCATAATAAAAGGACCTGAAGCCAATGACAGCGTCATATTCAGATACCCAGACACGCTTGCAAGCCCTTACGGCTATGTTGAATTCTTCGTCGCAAAAGGATACAGACCTCTTGAAGGAAAACACGACTGGCACTCATTTGGGGATCCAACGATCTACAACACAAGCGAGAACAACACCTTCACAAAATACCCAAACGTGTGCAAAGCGACAGTATCTGCAATAAACCTTACAAATACAGCAAGAGTCAATGAGCCCTTGTCAATAGATGCTCTTGCACAACTTGATGCTCAAACATCAAGCGCATTTAGAACACTCTCAAATGGAGTCGATTACATACCTCCATTCCTAATCCAAGAATATTATGCAGCAGATACCCTCGTATACCTTGACATACTCGATGAGAACAATACGGTAATACACACGCAAGTTGCCAACTTTACAGCACAGAATGGAAATGCAATAGTTGCAGACACAAGCCTTCCAGTCCAGTTCACATACTCTCCAAGCCAGAGCGGAAACTACACAGCAAGGCTTACAGCATCAGTTGTGGACGATGCGTGCACAAGCTATGAGAACACATCATCAACAACTCCTTTCACAGTCACAAGCGTTCAAGGACAATTCTACAGCATAATATCTGATGCATACGCTCAGCCAAGCAACCCATTGCCCGGACAGAACATCACAGTATTCTACAGCAAAATAACAAATCACGTGCAAAATGACACAAACCTGAGCCCGACAATAACACCAGTACAAACAGATGTCGACTACCTTGTAACAAAGGACGGATCAACAATATATAACGTTACTGGACTCACCTTGTTCGCCAATTCTGATGCCAATACTTCTGAGCAGTACAACTTCTCATTCACAGCATCAGAGAGCGGAATATACACAATAAGCATATCTGCGCGAGCAAACTCAGCACTTCCGACAACAGAGCAAGAAATATTCGGAAATACAACATTCCAATTGAATGTATTCTCAACAAGCAACAACAACACAATAACGTTCTCAGTAAAGAATCAGAGCGGAGTATTGCTTGAAGGCGCAAAAGTGACTTTAGACGACAAGACAGCCAACACAACAAGCAACGGGACTGCGACATTTGAAAACGTAAGCTCTGGAGATCACAACTACACAGTATCTCTTGCAGGGTACAACAATGCGACAGGAATCCTGAGTGTAACCGCAGATGAAACAATAAGCATAACGCTTACATCAAATGCAACAAATACAGCACCAATAATGAACCTTCCACAGAACCTGAGCATACAATCAGGAAACCAGACAACACTGGACCTTGCAGATTATTCAACAGACCAAGAAGACCCTGACAGCGCATTGACATATTCTTTCACCGGAAATTCAAGCTTCACCATAGCCTTGCAAGGATCCATTGCAACCATAACAGCACCGAACTCGACAGTCAATGAGACAATCACATTCACAGTATACGACACTCAGAACCTGAGCGCAAACTCAAGCATACAACTGATGTCCATAAACTTGACACCTCCTGCCTGGCAGGCTCTTTCCGCAATAACAACAAACGAAGACGTTCCACTCTCAAACGTGATACGACTTCTTGATTACATAACCTCAATAGACCCTGCAAGCGTCGTGTTCAAAGTACTCTATGGCAACAGCTCTCTTGCAGACGTAATAATAGATGCAAATTCTTACCTTACCATTCAACCAAAGCCTGACGCGAACGGGTTTGCCCTAATAGCAATAGATGCATCAGACTCGAGCGGAGCGAATGCAAGCACAACACTCAACCTCACAGTACAGCCGATAAACGATGCTCCAAGAATAATCTCAACACAACCCACGCTGACGTTCGATGAGGATAACATATTCAACTACACAATAGCAGCACTATTCTACGAGCCAGATGGAGATGCAATCCAATTCAACTTAATAGAACAAGTACAAGGAATAAGCCTTGCATACAACTCTACCCACCTATCAATAATTCCAGATCCTGACATCAACGGAAACTTCACCCTTAAAATCAATGCAAGCGACCCTCTTGGAGAGAGCGTTCAAACCCAAATACCTGTGATAATAAACCCAATAAACGACAACCCAAGATTCACCCAGGCAATACCCAACATAACAACGTTCGAGGAACAGCAGAACTCGATAGACCTGACTCCGTATGAGAGCGATCCTGAAGACGGGTCTGGCGCGGATGGAAACAGCCTTGTCTGGTACATCTCACTTACAAACTCAACAAACAAAACATCATACCTTAACACAAGCATATTCGAAGCAAACCTGACAACAAGCACAGACCTTTTGCTAATAACTCCACACGAGAATGCAACAGGAGACTTTAACATAACAGTATGGCTATCAGACAGCGCAGGCGCGAATACAACCCAGAACATAACAGTCACGGTGGCCAACGTAAATGATGCGCCATATTTTGTAGGACTCTCAAACCAAAGCGCGCAAGCAGGCATCCCGTTCGAATATTCATTGAACGCAACAGATCCAGACCCTACAGGAGATACACTTAACTTCTCTACAAATAGCACATTCAACTTCAATCAAACAAGCGGAACATTCAACTTCACACCCAAAACAAGCGGAGACTTCCCAACTCTTATGAGCGTGTGCGACAATTTCGGAGCGTGCACAAATTCAACCTTCACAATAACAATAAGCGACCTTGTCCCGCCAGCGTACTCTGATGAGAGTGCTGTTGCAAACGGAACAGTATACTCTCCAGGAGCAACATATCAATTCTCAATAAACTGGACTGACAATGGAAACCTGACAGAAGTAACATTCGAGATAGATGGCAATAATCTGACAAACGTAAGCCAGAGCGGAGACAGGTTCACAATAAACATAAGTGACCTGTCCGCAGGAAACCACACTTACAGATGGCACGCATCGGACCTTGCAAACAACACAAACTCAACAAATTCAAGCACAATTGAAATAGCAAAAGCACAAGCGAACATAGAGCTTCTGCTAAACTCAAACCCATCAAACATAACCGTACCTCAAAATGATACAATCAACATAACAGCAAACCTGACAAATACAACAGGCACAATAGAGTTGTTGATAAACGGCACGCAAATAGCAAACTCAACATCACCATTGAGCACGAACAACACTTTCATAGAAGCAGGAAACTACACTGTATCAGCATCTTTTGCGGGAAATGAAAACTATACATCAACAGACACAAATCTTACAGTGACAGTTCTTGACACGACAAGCCCAACAATAAGCAATACAATATCAGACCCGCTCTCGCCAGCTCCGTTCAGCAACAAGTACACGTTTAACGCAACCATATCTGACAATGTGGCAGTAGATTCTGCATTCTTGGAAGTTGACAATTCAAGCAACACTACTGCATATCTTAACAACGGAACTGCAAGCGTCAATGTAACAGGACTTGCAGTCGGAAACCACACTATGAGGTGGTATGCAAACGACACTTCAGGAAACCTTGCAAACTACACATTCTCATACGAAGTTCTCAAAGGAGCGGGAAGTGTAGAGATCAAAGTAAACGGGGCTTCTGGAAATACAACAGCACAAGTCAATGACAGCATCACAATACAAGTCAACGTGTCAAACCCTTCAGGAGCAGGAGTTGAGCTGTACATAAACGGAACGCTATCACTGAACGCAAGCACAACGCCTGCCACACTCAATACAACCTTCAACCAGACAGGAGATGTGAACCTGACAGCAATATTCCCCGGAGATGAGAATGCAAGCCTGGCTTCTGATACTGTGATACTGACCATAATTCCAGAGATAGCAATAACATCAATAACTCCACAAAATGCAACAAGACTCAACTACAGCACATTCACACTCTCAGTTGAAACAAACAGAATAACATCCTGCAGCTGGGATCCTGCAGACCTTGCACAGCAAGCCATGGCCAACAATTTCACAGGAAACGGAACAACGCACAGCGCAAACGCAAGCCTGTTTGACAACTCAAACTACGCCCTTGGGACATTCAACCTATCTGTTGCATGCAACAACCAAAGCTCCAGCTCAAATGAAGATCTCTCATACGTATTTGAAAACATACTCGACGGGACAAACCTTACAGGATCAAACAATATCAGCTCGTCAATAGTAATAGACGGGCTTGTTGAGACCTCGACCCTGACAAACATCACCTCAACCAACAGCTCAATTTCAAACAGCACGCTGAGCAACACATCAGGATACAATAACACTCTTGTTAACGTGACAGGAACATCATCAAACATAACAGATTCTACACTCTCTAACTGCCAGGCAATCAACAGCACAGTAAAGAGCATAACTGCTGAAAACTGCATTTTCATAGACAGCTTTGTAGACCCGAGCAACCTTACAGGAAGCACAATTAAGGGAGCGAGCAACATAATAGAGAGCAATGTCACATTCAGCAATGTCACAACAAGCGATATAAACGAGAGCATAGTGAATTCAAGCACAATAGAAAACAGCACAATCGAACAGTCCCAAGCGTATGATAGCACAATAATAAATTCAACAACAACAGGATCAATAATCGACAACTCTCAGATATCATACAGCACAGCGATGCAATCAAACCTTACAAACGTTAACGCCCAACACTCAACGATAAATTCAACACAATTGAACAACGCAACACTTCTTTATGCAGTAATAGACTCTGGAGTGATAAAGAACGGAACAATCACTGTCGGAAACTTCACATATAACGCAACAGCATCTGGCGAAGCTAACATATCTCAAGTTGTTCCAGTTCCGCCTTCTGTCAGCTTCACACCTCTAACCTCCACTATACTGACAGGACAGAGTCTGACCTTTGCAGACCTCACTTTTGATGCAAACATACCAGGACCGCTAAATGACTCTCTAACGTACCTTTGGACATTTGGAGACGGTACAAATTCAACCCTTGCAAACCCTCCCGCGAAAAGCTGGAGTGCTGCAGGAACATACACAGTAACACTTGAAGTTACCGACAGTTTCGGATTCACAGGCAAAAAGACAGGGACCATAACTGTAACCTCTCAGCCATCAACTTCAGGAGGAAGCTCTGGCGGTGGAGGAGGCGGCGGAGGCGGAGGTGGGGCTCCAAGAATAATCCTCTCCCAAACTCCAGTACAAAAGCAAGTGATAGCAGGCAGAGCTTACCAATTTGAACTGAACGGGAAGCTCTTGCCTCTTACAATAGTGCTCAGATCTGCAAGAGGTGGCGAGACAGAATGGGCTCTTAACGGACAGTTCTACAAGATAAACCTTGATGAGAGCGCACAATTTGACCTTACGGGAGACGGAGTTCCCGATGTTGAGATCAGAATTGATACTATCGGAAGGCTTCAGGCAATGGCAACATTCTCACTGCCAGGGCAGAACTCTCTCGGAACAGCAGGATCTTCCCTGCTTCCAAACTTCAACTTCCAACCATCATCAGAGAATGAGGGCCTTGCAGAAAACCCGAACAGAGAGGAAGAGCAAACTGATGGGCTGGAAGAGCTTGAAGTTCAAGTCGAGGCAACAATACCGCCCAAGGCAAATATTGCAAGCTCAATCTGGGATGCTGTATCAAGCATTGCACAAAAGGCTCGTTCAATTCTTGAGATAGACCCGCAATCAAAGACAACACAAACAGCAATATCCTTGTTTGTAGTGCTAATAGGCCTTGCAGCGTACGGGCTTTGGACAAGATTCGATTAAACAAACGTCAGATGCGCGATCGATTGCGTGTTGAGAGAGCCCAAGGCCAAAGCTTAGAACAAGTGCTTGATGTGTTCCTTAATTTCATCGATTATGGGAGATTGCCCTAGCCTCATCTCAATAACTTTTGCCATCTCTTCATAATACCACTTCTGGAGATCTTTTGAGCCGTGAAAACGCATCCACATTGATTCACCAACAGAATCCAAAGCAGTCCTCAAAGAGCGCAAATTATGGGCCTTATCTGCTGCAACAACCATAACAGCACTCTTGGGCGCAACCTTCAACGTCCTTAGAGTATGCTCTTTTCGCTCCTTCCAAGAATGGGTGCTTTGAGGAGGCTCTGAGACGCTGTCAACAAGAAGCGCAACGCGCTCTCCAAAAACATCTTTCACTTGCTCGAGCGTCAAATCGGTATCTTCAATTGTATCGTGAAGCAGGCCTGCAATTATGGTATCCTCATCGCATCCTGACATCTCCAAAATTCTGCCAACCGCCTTTGGATGCTCAATATACGGAGTTTTGCCATCACGCCTGAATTGGCCAGCATGCGCCTCTTGCGCGATCCTGAGAGCCTGTTGAACCCTTTCGCTCTTGAATTCGCCCTCTTCAATTACCTCAGTCATAATCCAAGCACCTTGTCAAGCTCTCTTGCAGATTGCTTAACCTCATCCAATGCGCGCTCCATATCCTTTCGCAGATCTTCTATCAACTCCTGCAGCCTTTGAGCGCGCATCTCATAACGGTTTGACCTGTGAATTATGAGACCCTGCTCAAGAAGCCCGTTCAAGTGATGAACAACAGTGGGACGTGTTAGCGAGAGACGGTGGGCAAGCTCGTCGCTTGTCAAACCGCTCTTTGTGCGTGATGTTTTTATCAACTCAACGAATATGCGAAAGCGCGAGCGATTACGATCGCGCTCTCCAAACAACCCCAAAGCGTTTGCAAGCCATTGGAGCTCATCATTTACAGAACACCTCGGGGGCCTGTTCACACTGCAAATGGTTATTTTTCTGATCATCCTGTATAAGTGGGGTATTTTGCAGTCTTGCTATCTCCTGCCTGCTGGGCAAGAGCGCGTTGCTTTTCTTCTGCCTTCAAAACTGCCTTCGGCTTTTTGATTGATCCAAACTCTTCCTCGTACTTCTTAACAGCCTCTCTTAAAACACCTATGAGTTCTTTTGCGTGCCAAGGGTCAATCATTACAACGTTGTGCTTTAGCTGAAAAGAAGGCTTTTGAGATCTCGGATCTGTGCGGGGCGTTATGCACTTAAAATCCAAAGAAACTTGCGTTGGCGTGAAATTGATGCTTGCCTCGTGAGCAAAGAAGGGTTCTCCTTCGATTATATTCATGTTTACTTGAGCCATATGTCACCTTAACAGAATTGGTTGCAAGCAGTATTTAAACCTTTCTATTTTAAGCGAAATATTTAAATACTTGTAGCTTTCCAAGACTACCTTGTAGACTTAAAGTCTACTAAATGTGGGGTGATTTTGCAAGTGAAAACCAATAATAAAACTCAAGCAGGAATGGACTCGACAAAACAGCCCGACTGCGAGAGTGAAGACCTCAAAGCAAGAATCGCAAAGCTTGAATCAGACCTTGCAGAACACAAAACGCAAGCCGAAGAATACAAAGAACAATTGCAAAGAATTCACGCAGAATACCAGAACTTTGCAAAAAGAACAGAACGCGAACGCTCAGAATTTGCAAGCAGAGCGTCAGAGCGAATACTACTCAAGCTGATAAACATCTACGATGACCTTGAGCGCGCACTCAACCAACCCCTTCCCCCAGCTGCGCGCTCAGGCATCGAGATGATTCACAAGAACATCAAAAAAATACTATCAGAAGAGAGGGTAGAACCAATACAAGCAATAGGACAAGTGTTCGACCCATTCAAACACGAAGTCATACTATCAAAAGAGAGCGATGAACCCGAAGACACAATAATAGAAGAAATACAGCGAGGCTACACTATGAATGGAAGGGTTATCAGATACTCAAAAGTCATTATAGCAAAGAAAAAGAAACCAAAAAAGCAGGAAGAACAAACAAAAAAACAGAAAGAAGAAAATACGGAGGATAAGGAATAATGGCAAAAGAAAAAATCATCGGAATAGACCTTGGAACCAGCAACAGCGCAGCAAGCGTTCTTGAAGCAGGACGACCAAAAATCATACCCTCTGCAGAAGGAGCATCACTTTACGGAAAAGCATTCCCGTCCTATGTTGCATTTACAAAAGACGGCAGAGTGCTTGTTGGTGAGCCTGCAAAAAGACAAGCAGTCTCAAACCCGGAAGGCACAGTCTACGCTGCAAAGCGAAAGATGGGAACAAACTTCAAATACAAGATAAACGGAAAAGAATACACACCACAACAGATAAGCGCATTCATACTACAGAAAATAAAAGCGGACGCTGAAGCGTTTCTTGGAGAAAAAATAAACAAAGCAGTCATAACAGTGCCGGCATATTTTGATGACAACCAAAGACAAGCGACAAAAGACGCAGGAACAATCGCAGGGCTTGAGGTTGTCAGAATAATCAACGAGCCGACAGCAGCAGCGCTTGCCTACGGACTTGACAAGTCAGACAAGGAACAGAAAATATTAGTCTTTGACCTTGGAGGCGGAACACTTGATGTAACAATAATGGACTTCTCAGAAGGAGTGTTTGAAGTGGTCTCGACAAGCGGAGATACAGAACTTGGAGGCACTGATATGGACAACGCTCTAATAAACTACCTTGTTGAAACCTTCAAGAAAGAGAGCGGAATAGACCTTAACGAAGACAACACTGCAATGCAGAGGCTTCGCGAAGCTGCAGAAAAAGCAAAAATAGAGCTTTCAACAGTATTTGAAACAGAGATCAACCTTCCGTTCATAGCATCCACTCCGGAAGGCCCTGTAAACCTGCACATACCCCTGACAAGGGCAAAGCTTGAAGAGATCGTCGACCCCATAGTGCAAAGGTGCAGAAAGAGCATAGACCAGGCAATAGCAGACGCCAAATTGAGCATAAATGACATAGACAAAGTCATACTGGTAGGCGGGCCTACAAGAATGCCAATAGTTCAAAAAAGCGTTGAGACGTGGGTCGGAAAGAAAGTCGAAAGATCAATAGATCCGATGGAATGCGTAGCATCAGGCGCTGCAATACAAGGAGGCGTTCTTGCAGGAGAAATAAAGGATGTCCTGTTGCTTGACGTCACTCCACTCTCTTTAGGCATAGAGACTCTCGGCGGAGTCTTTACAAAAGTCATAGAGAGAAACACAACAATTCCAGTAAAACAAAGCAAGGTATTCAGCACGGCAGCGGACAACCAGCCAGCCGTAACGATAAGAGTTGCCCAAGGAGAGAGAGCAATGTTTGCAGACAACAAGATCCTCGGCCAGTTTGACCTTGTCGGAATACCTCCAGCGCCCAGAGGAGTGCCTCAAATAGAAGTTACATTCGATATAGATGCGAATGGAATCCTTAAAGTTAAAGCAAAGGACCTTGGAACCAACAAGGAACAAAGCATACAGATAACTGCTCCAAACAAGCTCTCTGAAGAAGAAGTTGAGAGAATGAGAAAGGAAGCAGAACAAAACGCAGAGGCCGACAAAAAACGCAAGGAAGAGATAGAGACCATAAACCAAGCAGACACTCTTGTCTACACACTCGACAAACAACTTGAAGAGTTTAAAGGCAAAGTAGATGAGAGCCAGCTTGAAGAGATAAAAACCAAAAGAGACGAGCTCAAAAAACTCCTTGCAGAAGAGAAAAAGGACTTTGCAAAAATAAAAGAAAAGCTTGCAGAATGCGAAAAGATTCTTCACGCAGCAGCGCAGAAAATGTACGCGAGCGCTGCAAGCGCTGGAAAATCTCAAGAGAGCCAAGAGAAGCGTGAAAACTCAAAGGCTACAGGGAGCGATGAGACAATAGAAGGCGAGAAGGCATGATTGCATCGACAAGCTCAGCCCTTGCAGGTGTTGCAGGAATTGCAGGACTTCTTGCAATCCTCTACACCTACAAACAAGCAAGAAGAGCTCGCGAGATGATAAAATCAGCAGAACAAGAAATAAAAAGAATTCTTGAGAGCGATGAGCACAAGGTGAGAGGTCGGTTTGAGTGAGTCAAGACTATTATGAAATACTGGGCGTGCCCAAAGATGCAAGCGCGCAAGAGATAAAAAAAGCGTACAAAAAGCTTGCAAAAAAGTACCACCCAGACCTAAACTCGAGCCCCGATGCGCAGGAGAAGTTCAAGAAAATAAACGAAGCAGCGGCAGTACTGTGCGATCCCCAAAAAAGAGAACAATACGACAGATTCGGAAAAGCAGGCGCAGGTCAGCAATTCTCAGGATTTGACTTCAGGGACTTTGCCTCAGGATTCAATTTTGAAGACATATTCGACAACATATTCGGAGGATTCGGCTTCTCGCAACGCAGAGGACCCCGCGCAGGACGAGACATTGCAGTAGACATAACAGTAAACCTTGAAGATATTGCAAAAGACTCAGTAAAAGAGATAACAATCAGAAAGTTGACAAAATGCGATGAGTGCAAAGGAAGAGGAGGGAAGAATATCTCCTCTTGCCAGACTTGCTCAGGACAAGGCTATGTTCAACAGACGAGAAGAACCCCCTTTGGAGTCTTTGCAACAACAACTCCCTGCAAGACCTGCAAAAGCATAGGAACAGTTGCAAAAGATCCCTGCAAAGTTTGCACAGGAGAGGGTCGCCTGAGCAAGAGAGACACAATATCGGTCAAGATTCCTGCAGGAATACACGACGGAATGAAAATAAGGCTCTCAGGAGAAGGAGAGGCAGGAGAGATGGGCGCGCCGTCAGGAGACCTATACATAACAGTACACGTCAGAGAGGACAAGCGCTTTGAGAGGGACGGAGCAGACCTTAGATTTGACCTTGAGCTGCCTTTTGCAACAGCCTGCCTTGGAGGCGAAGTAGAAATAGACACTCTTGAAGGAAAAGAGCATATAAGAATACCAGAAGGCACTCAGAACAACAGCGAATTGAGACTTCCCGGCAGAGGCCTTCCAAAGCTGAGAGGCAGAGGAAGAGGAGATATCATAGCAAAAATCAGCATAGAAGTCCCCAAAAAACTCACAAAAAAACAAAAAGAGCTAATAGAACAGTTCGAGAAAGCAGGAAAGAAAAAAGTCCTTGGATTATTCTAAACCTTTTCTTTCAAAATTTGCCGTCAACAAATGATAAAATAATAATCAGATCAGTCAGATGTGCAAAAGAGCATACGAGATGTAAATCGCATACAGAACAAGAAAAGTGCATCCTTCCCATCTAGTCAAAGTATGCCTTCTTCCGACAAACAATATTGAAAACAAAAGAATGCTTGCAAGAATCGCCATTCCCAAAGTCACATTATCAACCAAAGGAATAGGATTTATGATTGCACTTGTCGAGAGAACAAGCAACACATTGAAAATATTAGATCCGACCACATTTCCTATTGCCATATCGGTGTTTCCCCTCCAGGCAGCCATTCCTGAGGCTGCAAGCTCAGGCAGACTTGTGCCAAAAGCCAGAACTGTTATGCCAACAAGCGCCTGAGATAAGCCAAGCAGGCTTGCAAGGCCCAGTGCAGAGTCCACAATAATCTTTCCTCCAAAGGCAAGTCCAAGACAGCCAACAGCAACAAAAACAATTGACTTCAGAGCAGATATCTTCTCAACCTCAAAACCATTGCCTTCAACCCTGGCAACTCCAAATGTATAATACATGAAGATTATGAAAAAACCAAGAAGAGCAATCCCATCCCCTCTTGTAATGGCTGAAGAAGAAGCACCTTCCATTATTGCATCATTTCCAAGAACAAACACCATGATGACTGCCAAAAGACTCAACGGTATCTCCTTCCAAACAGTGTTCTTGTGAACTTTAAGATTTGAAATCAGAGCGCACACTCCCAAGATCAACAAAATGTTTGCAATATTGCTTCCAAGAACATTTGAGATTGCAAGCTCAGAGCTCCTTTTCAAGCTTGCAAAAACGTTTACAGCAAGCTCTGGCGCCGAAGTGCCAAAAGCGACAATAGTCAAACCTATTACAAGATCCGATATTCCAAATCGCTTTGCAAGCGAGCTTGCACCCTCCACAAGCCAATCTGCACTCTTTATAAGAATGACAAACCCAACAAGTATCAGCAAAATTTCCAACATGGGCTTGCAGTGGATCATATCATAAATAAACTTTTAGAAAAATAAGAAGTTAAACCGAAGAAAAGAGTAGTGAGGCGGACAACAGCGAATCGAACAATAGAGAAATCTAAAAAGAAAAAATATAGATTCGATTGCAATCAAGTCTGCGCTGTAAAAGCCAGACACTCAACATAGCGCCTCATCTCAGCAGCCTCTTGGGCATCTATCAGGCCCGCATCGAGTAGAGCACGCAAGGCGCGCAGATCCTCGCTGAATTGCGTATACCTCCTGTTTTCATACTTCATAATGTCACCTCCAAGCCTTACAGGCTCATAACTACACTATTTTAGAGCGCGATTTATTAATCGATTATGAAACAGAAATCAGATTCTATCTTCATAAAACTTAAAAACACAGTCGTAAAGCGATAGTTAATGCTCAGCGTTTATCTTCACAGGCCTCAATGGTTTCTAGGAGTTGATGCAAGCCTGGAACTGCTCGCAGCAATAATAACCCTTGCGGTAACAATTGCTGCATTCAGGCTATGGCGCGTTGTGAAAACACAAAAGTATGCAACATTTACTGCAAGCTTTGCATTACTCTCAGCAGCATTTTTCGTAAGGTCGATAACAGACACAATACTTGAAGGGATTTTATTGAAAGTATCAAATGAGATAGGAGCGAAGATATTCCTTACAGGATACATAACTCACATAGTGCTATCGCTTACAGCATATCTTCTTCTGATAGGCGTCACATTGAAAATAAAGGATATGAGAGTGCTGTCCCTTATAGGATTCATACTTGTTCCAGGACTGTTTCTCTCATCCAGCTATTATACAAGCTTTTACGGGCTATCCTTGATAATGCTGGCATACATAACTCAAGCTTACTGGAAAAACTACAAAAAATGCCACAGGTCAAGCGCTTGCTTAGTATTTACGGCGTTTTTCCTTCTGACAACAGCTCAAGCAGCATTTCTTCTTGAGCCATACAATGAGATATGGTACGTTGCAGCACACCTCTCGCAAATGCTGGGATTCGTATCACTGCTGGCAGCGCTGATAAAAACACTGATGAAGTGAAAATCAAAACAGAATATGAAAAGAAGCAAAATCGACATCATATACGATATGCTAAAGGCAATAGAGTCCAAAGGAGGGATGATAAAGCCAACGCACCTGTTGTACAAGTCCAACCTATCCCATCAAAGAATGAAAGTATACCTTCAAGAACTCAAAAACAAAGGACTTATTGCTGAAGCAACAAAAAACAAGAAACTACACTATGAGCTCACAGACGATGGACGCAAGTTCATCCAGAGCTTCAAACAGATGAAAGAATTTACACAAGCCTTTGGGTTATGATAATTCTTTAATGAATAATTTAATTAATAATTCCTTAATTATACTGATAAGTTTTTAAGCACAAGAACATTATCACATATTATGCAAAAACACCTGCTCTTGCTATTCGCATTGGTGAGCATAGGCGCAATAGCCTTTCTGTATGATATGCATATTGAAATGACATCAGGCAGGCTTGTTAACAGCCTTGCCCTTGTAAGACTTGAGCGCATAGAGAAAGCAAGAGAGGGCCTTCAGATGCGACAATTACAACCCCAAGAGTGCATCCTTTCAGCGCGCGATATTGAAAGATATCTGAGGCTTGGAGCTGATGAGAGATATTTTAGTCCGGCAGGACTGCACAACCCGCAAGAGTTCTTCATAAATGAGAGATTTCTCATATCGCAATTGAATGCATTGGAAAAGAATGAGCGCTGCCCTGATGCGATGCGAGAGAGAGCACGCGATCTTAAAAAAGAAATAGTTGCAATAGATGCAAATCTTGTGGTTGAGACTATCAGAAGGTCGGCGTGCCCTGACACAAAACCTGCAGAAGAGATTGTAGAATACGCTCTCAATGCGAGCAGTTCAACTGATGCAATAGGTGCTCTTGAGAGAGCGGCAAGATATTCTCTCCTGTGCACTTTTAAAGATGCGATTTAAGAAAAAAGAACTAAAGGATCTTGCAAAAACCTGGCTTGCAGTAGCGACAGTCTTCTCTATCGCATACTCTGGACTGTCTAACTTCATATCCTTTTTCTGGATATCTCTTGCGAGCGCGGGCGTGGCTGTTGTAGTCCACGAGCTTGCACACAAATGGCTCGCTCAAAAATACGGATGCAAGGCGCAATTCAAATCCCACGATGGCGCATTGATATTCTCAATAGCCCTTTCAACAACAGGCATAATACTTCTTGCGCCAGGAGGAGTTCTGGTATCTGGAGCGAGCAGAGATCAGAATGGAAAGATAGCTCTTGCAGGCCCATTGTCTAATATAGTACTCTCTTTGATATCTCTTGCCCTTTTCATAATAGCACCATCCTTGCTTTTCAGCTTCAGCTTCAAAGTGAACGCGCTCTTTGCAATGTTCAATCTTCTACCAGTAAGACCTCTTGACGGATCATCAGTATTTGAATGGAACAAGATCGCCTGGGGGGCCAGCATGGCCGCAGCCTCAGTGGTGTTCTTCCTGACGTATTAGGCTTGATAAGATTTGATCAGACTCGCAGAACAAGGCTTTGACTGCAATTGATTGCGCAAACTTTATAATGTATCTTCTTGAATTGTTGTTTTTTAAACTATATAATGTTTGTTTTAATATGGTGGAAAAGCTGCTGGAATGGAAAGAGGAGCCTGATGAGGAGTCTGCAATAGATGAAATACTCAACTCCACAGTAAAACAATGGTTCAAATCACGCTTCAAATCTTTCTCACTGCCTCAAAGGTTCGGAGTGAGAGAGATACACTCGCGCAACAATGTACTGATATCCGCCCCTACGGGATCCACAAAAACCCTGACAGGATTCCTGTCAATACTCAACGAGCTCGTAGATTCTGCACAACGAGGAATGCTCCAAAACAAAGTCTACGTGGTATACGTCTCACCTCTAAAAGCGCTATCGAATGATATAAGCAAGAACCTAAAAGAGCCACTTGAACAGATAGAGAAGATAGCAGGCAAGAGCCTGGGAATAAGAATAGGGGTCAGGACAGGCGATACCAACCAAAAAGAGAGAAGCTCAATGCTTGCAAAACCGCCCCACATACTCATCACGACACCAGAATCGCTCGCGATAATGCTCGCATCGCCAAAATTCAGAGAACACCTCAAATCAATAGAATGGTGCATAATAGACGAGATACACGCTCTTGCAGAAAACAAGAGAGGAGTTCACCTCTCATTAACCCTTGAACGCATAGAAAGACTCTCCGGGCACTTGTGCAGAGTAGGACTGTCTGCAACAGTATCTCCTCTTGAAGATATAGCAAGATACCTTGTAGGATGCGATAGGCCCTGCAAAATAATTGATGTCACACTTGTGAAAAAATACGATTTCAAAGTCATATCGCCAGTAGACAACCTTATAGACACAACGCACGAAAAAGTCCACTCAGAACTCTACAAAAAAATAGACGAGCTCATACAACAGCACAGAACAACACTCATATTCACCAATACTCGCGCAGCAACAGAGAGAGTGGTGGATCATCTAAAACACAAATTTCCAGGAAGATATGCTGCAAACATAGGAGCTCATCACGCAAGCATGAGCAAGAGCGCGAGATGGAATATTGAACAAAAACTGAGAGCCGGAGAGCTTAAGGCTGTTGTGTGCAGCACATCGTTAGAGCTTGGGCTTGACATAGGATACATCGATCTTGTAATCTGCCTTTCAAGCCCAAAATCCGTTGCGCGATTTCTGCAAAGAGCGGGACGGTCGGGACACAAATTGCACGAGAGAGTAAAAGCAAGAATAATAGTGATGGATAGGGATGACCTTGTCGAGTGCGCAGTCCTTCTCAAAAGTGCAATAGAAAAAAACATAGACAAAGTACACATACCAAATGGGGCCTTGGATGTTCTTGCACAACACATAATAGGCGCGTGCGTTGAAGAGGCGTGGGATGAGAGAGAACTTTATGCAACCTTGAAAAGAAGCTGGTGCTATAAAGATCTAACTCTTTCACAATTCAACAAGGTATTGAGCTATCTTTCAGGAGAATACGCACCGCTTGAAGACCGCCACGTGTATGCAAAAATATGGAGAGAAAATGGGCGGATAGGAAAAAGAGGAAAGCTTGCAAGAATGCTCTATATGACGAACATAGGAACCATACCCGATGAGAGCCACATAATAGCAAAAATAGGAAAAGAGACAATAGGCATTCTGGATGAAGGTTTTGTTGAAAGGCTGAAACCTGGCGATGTGTTCGTTCTTGGAGGAAACACTTACATATTCAAATACTCAAAAGGAATGGTGGCGCAAATTGCAGCATCTGCAAACAGGCCACCGACAATACCTTCCTGGTTTTCTGAAATGCTTCCATTAAGCTTTGACCTTGCGCTGGAGATAGGACGGCTGCGCAGACTAATGCTTGAAAAATTGAATTCAAAAACAAAAGAGTCAGAGATAATGGAATTCTTACACAAATACCTATATGTCGATGATAAAGCTGCGCGCGCAATATTGTCATACTTTAAAGAGCAATACAATTACTGCAAAGCAATACCATCCGACAAGCAGATAATCGTGGAATACACAAATGACGGGCTTGATGATAAAATAGTCTTCCACACGCTATTCGGAAGAAAAGTGAACGACTGCCTATCCCGCGCGATTGCATATGCTATAGGAAGAATAGATAAAAAAGATGTCTCAATAGGAATAAACGATAATGGATTCTGGATAAGGGGAAACCGAAAAATATCTGCGATAAGAGCTCTAAAAATTCTCAGATCTGACAGGCTTGGAGATGTTATGAGAGCAGCTCTTGAGAGGAGCGAGGTTCTGAGAAGAAGATTCAGACACTGCGCAACACGCGCTTTTATGATACTCAGAAACTACAAAGGAAAACAAAAAAGAGTCGGGCGCCAGCAAGTCGGAGCCCAAATACTGCTCTCTGCAGTAAAAAGGCTTGACGATAATTTCAGCATACTTGAAGAAGCGAGGAGAGAATGCCTTGAAGATTTGATGGACATTGAAAATGCAAAGAGAGTTCTGGAAAACATTGAGAGCGGAAAGATCAGGATAAAAGAGATACAAACAAAAATACCATCTCCGTTTGCGCTGAACCTTGCTCTCCAAGGATATATGGATGTTCTGAGAATAGAAGACAAATACGAATTTCTCAGAAGAATGCACGAGCAAATAATTCAAAAAATAAAAGGAGAAGATCCTGTTGCAATAAACTGCAGAGCGCTTGTTGCAAAAAGCCGGCAGGAGCGAAAAAGATTCAAGGACCAACTATGCGAGGAAGCCCGCAAAACAGAACTTCCAATACACGAGAGAGCAGAAATAATAAGGATAATTGAAGGGGAGCGGTCCAGGATAGATCCTGCGTTGATATCAAAACTCAAGAGCGATAAGATTAGACTTCCAGAAGAGCTTTCAAAATTCCTAAAATCAGTTTTACCAGAACTTAAAGTATCAGAATTCAGCTATGAAGAATACTGGAAGCAAAAAGAGCGGGAAGAAGATGAGAGGGAGCAAGAGCTTAAATTAACCCTCATACTGCAGTTTAGAGAAGGAGCCAGAATAGAGAAACTAAACCCTCAAATAGTTTACGATGTCTACAAGATGATAGATGGAGAGCGGGAAGGATTCAGAGAAGAGACCATACGATGGCTGAATCAAACATTCTCATCCAGCGTTCCAAAGCACTGGAAAGATGACATAGCGAAATTTCTCATAGAGCGCAAGAAAGACATAGCATGATTATTTAGAAGAGAGCGCAAGATCAATTCCAGGAAAACTTGCGCTTTGCATTGTCCAACTTGCTTCCCAGCCAATACAAGACCCCTCCTATGAAAAGATAGACTGCAGCAACTGAAAGAACAGTCGGCACGGAGTGATGTATATAATATTCTGCAACCGGCTTTATCACTGAAAGCCCAGTTATTGAAGAGCCTTCTAACAAATCATTCAACTCCATAACTCCTGAGAGAAGGCTTATTGCGCCCGGAATGAAAATAGTATAGCCAAGACTCTGCAAAACACCGGACAGACTATTCTTCACTCGATAGAGCATAAGCGCACTTATAAGAATAAGCATTGTCCCTGCAGTAAATATGCTCGGACTTACAACCCAAGGTTTCATACTCTTTTCAAAAGCTTGAGTTGTGATAGGAATCAATACGGCAAACCCTGAAAATAATGAGAGATGAATCAAAACGTGATGGGCAGAGTGCTTGATAAAGCGCATAAACTTAAGATTACTCTGCATTTTAAAAATCTGACGCAGATATGAACTGAAGCTATGTATTCTGCGATTAAGTCCTATGATGTTAAGACTATCTTCTATTGAAGTATGCCATAAAGATTTAAATACGCCAGGAAGACAAGAGCAAGATATGTCCAAAACAACACAAGGAATCACAGTAAAAAAATCAGAAAACATATCGGAATGGTATGTGCAAGTACTGCAAAAAGCAGAACTCATAGAATACACAGACGTTTCAGGATGCATAATCTACAGGCCCAGATTGTACGCGATGTGGGAAGAGATAAAGAAGTGGTTCGATGAGGAAATAAAAAAGCTAGGGGTTGAAAATGCATACTTTCCACTATTCATACCGAAAAGACTTCTTGAAAAAGAAGCTGAGCACGTGCAAGGATTCGCTCCAGAAGTTGCGTGGGTGATGCGCGGAGGGCGGAGTGAACTCAAAGAAGAGATAGCAGTCAGGCCGACAAGCGAGACAGTAATATATGATGCATACGCGAAATGGATACAATCTCACAGAGACCTTCCAATTAAGATAAACCAATGGGTGAATGTAGTTAGATGGGAATTCAAACACCCAACCCCTCTTATCAGAGGAAGAGAATTCCTATGGCAAGAAGGCCACACTGCGTTTGCAACAAAAAAAGAAGCAGAAGAAGAAGTTCAGATCATACTGGAGCTTTATAGAAGAGTCTTTGAAGAGCTTCTTGCAGTGCCTGTGATAAAAGGGATAAAGGCGCCTTCAGAAAAATTTGCAGGAGCAGACTACTCAACAAGCGTGGAAACCCTGACCCCTTCAGGAAAGGCAGTGCAAGCTGCAACAAGCCACCACCTTGGACAAAACTTTGCAAAAGCCTTCGAAATAGAATACCAAGACGAGAGCGGGAAAAAAGCAAACCCTTACCAGAACAGCTGGGGAATATCAACAAGATCACTTGGCGCAATGATACTATACCACTCGGACGATAAAGGACTTGTCGTCCCTCCAAGAGTAGCTCCATTGCACGCTGTTGTAATTCCGATAACCTTCGACAAAAACAAGAACAAAGTGCTAAGGGAAGCGAAAAAGATCACAAAAACACTCGAAGAAGAAGGAGTAAAAGTCCTGCTGGATGATAGGGACCACTACACTCCAGGGTGGAAATTCAATGAATGGGAGCTTAAAGGCGCCTGCATCAGAATAGAACTTGGTCCCAAAGACCTAGAAAAAGAACAGGCCATTGCAGTGAGGCGAGATACAGGCAAAAAAACACCTGTAAAACTAAACGAGCTGTCCAAGAAGATACCGAAAATGCTTGATAAAATGCAAAAAGATCTGCTAAGCTCTGCAAAAGAATGGCTTGACAGTCAAAGCGTTGAGGCAAAGAGCTGGACCGAATTCCAAAAAGCTGCAAAGGAAAAGAAGCTGATCTGGGCGCAGTTCTGCACAAAGGATGCGTGCGCGAGTTCAATACACGAGGAGAGCGGGGCCAAAAGCCTGAATTTGCCATACTCTGCAAAAAAACCGAAAGGCAACTGCATAAAGTGCAAAAACAAATCCAAAGCGGTAGGAATCTTTGCAAAAAGCTATTAATGCAATCAATGCAATCCACTCAATATCGATTAAGTATCAATTAATAATATTTATTAATTAATAATACTCAAAAGCCTTGCAGACTATTGCAATACATAAAACCCTTATAGCTTATAAGGAAATAAATTAATAAGCAAATATTGCCGAGTTGAACGTGATCTCACCAATACAAGAATGCGAATCTTTCCGCAAGAGAGAAACATTAGGAAAGATAGCGGGAGGACTTGCACAAAGCGGGTTCAAGACATATTCCTGGTTTAAAAAAGTGCCTTCAGAATACCTTGAACAGGCTCCAGAGGCAGGGCGAAACCTTGAACTCATCATAGAAAACCTGATTCCTCTTGCATTATCAAAACCAACCCACGCACGCCTGCTCGCACGCGCAGTGGTCGATTGGCACAAAAAGTACACAAGCGCGCAAAAACTATGCGAGCGAAGGGACTACTACCTTCTGACAACTCAAGAAGATGCAAAAATACCATTTGACCCAAAACAAGACACTCACTATGCACACATACTTTCAAACATAGCTCTTGCAGCGCGCGCCGCGTCCGATATTCCAAGATACAGAAAACCAAGAAACTTCGAATACTTGACGCGATGCTTTCACGATCTTAACACAATAGCAGAGGAAGTATTTCACGCTTATCCCACAAGAGGGCCGAGAGATGAGAGGCACAACAGACTATCATTATCAGTCATACAAAAGTACGACCCTCCATTGAACGGGGCCCCGTCTTTGCACATAGCCTATTCTGCCCTTTTATACAATGTTATGAAAGCAATAGGGCTTTGTGATCACAACTCTCGCGCGTGGGAGAGCGTTGAGAAAAGCACATACGGTATGCCAAGAGCAGTGCTTGCAATAAAGCAACACTGTTGCGCAGATGTGGCATTTGGACTTATTGCTGCGAGAATGGTGTTTGAGAGAAGATTCAAAAAGCACAAATTCGATGACTTGACGAACAAGTTCTGCGAGCTTGAAAAAAGAGATGAAAACACCCCTTACTCTCACATCAAGAAAATACACTACGAACTCTTAGCAATGCGCAGAGGACAATCCCTCAAAAACCTTGCAGGAGAATACATATCAAAGCACAACTTTCCAAAACTTCCATACGACCACCCAAAAGCATACTTTGATACGCGCGCGAAAAAAATAAGACTTTTTCAATGACCTTGCAGATTCTTGCAAACATTGAAGCCAAACGCGAGTTGTTTATAAATGAGAGCGAAATATTTATATATTAGCTGTGCCAAAATCGAATTTTAAGAGGTAACCGCTTCTTAGGTGTTTCTCAATGGATGAAAAATTACAAGTGCAGAAAGGAACAACGACAGTAGGAATCGTGTGCAAAGACGGTGTTGTCATAGCAGCAGATAGAAGGGCAACAGCGGGCTTTGTAGTGAACAAG
Source organism: Candidatus Woesearchaeota archaeon (assembly GCA_003694525.1). GTDB lineage: Archaea > Nanobdellota > Nanobdellia > Woesearchaeales > ARS49 > J152. Next base: position 685 of record RFLK01000086.1, on the reverse strand, counting down.
AGAGCAGAAAAAGTCCACAGGATAACTGACAATATGGCGGTCACTATGGCTGGCCTTGTATCAGATGCTCAACTTCTCGTCAAACTTATACGCGCAGAAGTTAAACTGCGAAACCTTCAAACGCTTCGAAAAAGCACAGTTAAAGAGACTGCAAACCTTCTTGCAGGAATGCTATACAGCAATTTGCGAAAGCCAAGCATGGTTCCGGGAATCGTAGCATTCCTTCTTGCAGGACACGACGATGATGGAAACCACCTATACGATCTTGGAATTGACGGAAGCATAACAGAGATTCCAGATTACACTTCAGACGGTTCAGGATCAGTATTTGCACTGGGAACACTTGAAGCGCTCTACAAGAAGGGAATGAGCACGGATGAAGGAATAAAACTTGCAGCAAAAGCAATATCCGCAGCGCTGCAAAGAGACACTGCAACAGGAAACGGCATAGACATCTGGGTCATAAATGACAAAGGCGCAAATGTCGTCCTAGAACAAGAGTTGAACGTACCCTCACCAAGCCTGTGAGCGGCCGATTCTAAGCAACCAATAACAGAGGCAAAACTCTATGGTAGACATAATAAAAGAGATTCAAAAATTAGTACCGAAAGGTCTGATAAGCGAAGCCAAATTTGAAGCTGCAAACATAGTATTGTACACAAAAGACAAAGACTTTCTCAAAGAT
>RFLK01000085.1 GCA_003694525.1 Candidatus Woesearchaeota archaeon | reverse complement strand
GTTGTATCCTTGTCAGGTTGCAGGGCGTCTTCTTTTTCTTCAGGGCTGTCTGTTGGCTCTTCGATTGCCTCTTTTATTACGTCTTCAATTTTTTCTATCAGTTGCATGAGAGACTTCCACTCCGATTATTGTGAATAATGCCAGGATTGATACTGCTGAAATTACGCTTGCAGACCTCCTTATTAGAAGTGATATGCTGCTGTGCGGTAGTGCAATTGTTGCTGTGAATGTCAGTGATAGTATTACGAAGGATGATATAAATAGTGCTATGAGTGCTTTTCGCGCTTTTTGTGCTTTGAAGTAGTGATTTAATGTGTGTGAGGAGAGTATTATTATTGCAAGAAGCAGTGTTAGAAGGAATAGGGAGTGGTCAGGAGTTTTTTTTTGAAATATCCTTTTGCAGTCTTTGCATATTGAAAGGCCTGTTGGGTTTTTTGTTAATTGAGTGCTATCAGGGTAGTTTGCTGTTATTATGAGAAGCGCCATGGCAAATGAGAGCAAGGCAATTGTGTTCTTCCAGTTCATTGCGCTATGTTTTTTATGACTTCAAACAGGTTGTCGTTGCGTTCAGGGCAGGTGTTATTGCAGGCTATAACTTTCTCCCAAGCGTTTCTGACTGGTCGTGATGATTGGCTTTCTATCTGGTCGCTTGCAAGGGATAGCGCTCTTGAGAATTCAAGAAGGTGATCTGGATCGTCCCAGTACTTTGCAGCAGTTATTATGTTGATTAGAACAGGGCTTTCGGCAAGCTCATCCTCAAAGCTTGTTGCAGTAACAAGAACGAGATCAAGGTATGCTTCATCTGGGCAGGTTTTTTGCAGGCAGGCCATCATTCTGTCCCATTGCTCTGAGAGATCGGGGTTGTCTGCTTGTGCTATTAGATCGTCAAGTTCTGTTATCAGTTTTGCTTTTTCTACGGGGTTTTTTGAATCGCGCAGTTCTATTCCTGTTCTGATTATGGGCTTTATTGGCGCGTCGCTTCCAAAAAGACTTGCGATAAGAATTATTGCTGCTAATATTATTGTAATTCCGATAATGGAAATCAGAATGTTAAGCACACCTCTTGATATTGCCATGTTTTTTTATCAAGATGGTTTGTTATTAAAAGGTTGCGCTGTGTAGAATTATCGGTCGTGCTTATTTCTTTTTGGTTGTGGCTTTTGTCTCTGCGGGCAAGAGCTCTTCTATCATCTTTGCGGGAATCTTTGCATCGACCAGTTTTGCTTTTATGCTTGCTCTTGAGGATGATTTGTTAGATTCAATGATCTGAGTTGCAAGAGCTCTGTATTCTGCTTGTCTCTTCTCTATTTCTTGGGCGAGCTTTTTCTTCTTCTCTTCAAGCTCTTTGAGCGCTTCTGCTGAGAGTTCTGTTCTTCCTTCTCTTATTGGCTCATCGTATTTTCCTTCTTCTATGTCTTTGATTGATTCTTTGGCTGGCTTTCCTTCTATCATAACACCCATTGAAACGCAGGTTCCTGCAATCTCTTTGACTCGTGCTTTGGGCGTGGCGCCTGATAGGGCGTCGCCTTTCATTTTTGATATTTTGATAAGTTGTTCTATTCTGATATCTGCCACGTAATCATCAGCGGGTCTTCCGCTTCCTTTTTGTATGTGCGCTTCTTGTTTTATTAGCGCTGATGCAGGAGGGGTTCCGACCTCTATCTCAAAGCTTTTATCTTCGTCTACTATTACTTTGACCGGTACTTGAACGCCTTTGAAGTCGGCTGTTTTTTTGTTTATTTCAGCTACGACTTGTCCTATGTTGACTCCGAGAGGCCCGAGTGCTGGTCCGAGAGGCGGAGCTGCGCTTGCTTTTCCGCCTTCTACAAGGGCCTCAACGGTTTGTTTTGCCATGTTCTGCTCTCCTCTGGAGTCTCTTTAAATAGTTTTCTATGGGTTTGGCGAGTCTTCGCTCTCTCGCCTTATGACTTTGACAGCGTCCATTTTTACTGTTATTGGGATTGGAACAGCAGCTCCCAGAAGTTCTACGACAACTTCTTCTTTGGACTTGTCTATTCTTGTGACTTTTGCCTGTTCTCTCTTGAATGGTCCGCTGATTATTTCCACTATGTCGTTCTTTTTGATGTTCATCTCGCGCTTTACTTGCTCGAGCATGTGTTCTATTTCAGAATATTGGATTTCTTTTGGGAGTATGCCTCTTGCATATGGCACGTTGAATGCTGCTTGTTCTGCGGTTTGACGGTCTAATGCTTCTACGAATATGTAGCCGCGCATTCCGTGGGGCCTTATGACTGAGTATACTGGAAGGCTTTTCTTTTTTATGTTGCTGACCAGAAAGTCCATAACTTGGTCTTCTCTGTTGGCCGTTGTTCGAAGTGCAAATATGTGTGTCGAAACCTCTGGCTTCTCTTCCTTTTTCTCCTTCTCTTCGGCTTTTGGAGTTTCTTCTTCTACTTTTCTTGCGCCAGCAATTGTCGGAACGCCTTCGGGCGCTTTTTGGTCTTTCTCGTGCTCGTTTTCTGTCATTTGGATAATACTCCGAGAATGATGCGATTTTGGAGCAAGAGGGGGTTTTTAAAGGTTTCGGCTGATTCTGCTAATGTCAAGCTCTCGTGACAGTTGAATTATTGAGCTTATTCGGGGAACTTGCGGGCAGATAGTCTCCTCAGAGCCTACAAGTATTGCCTTGATTCCGAGCCTTATGGCTGGCTCTATGTCGGTGGATACTCTATCTCCTACGTATAGGAATTGCTCTGCTTCAAGTTCAGGGCGCGTGCTCATCCACTTTTTAAATGCGCTTCCGTCTCTTTTTGATACGTTTCCGTAGATTTTGATGTCGAATGTATCTGAGGGTATTTCCAGCAGTCTCAATTTTTTTTCCGCGTTGTCCTTGTGCGAGCCTGTGATGAGTGCAAGAGAGTAGTTTGATCTGAGCGCTTTTAGCAGTCTTTTCACGCGCTCATCCGGCTTTAAGTATTTTGAGAGGTCTGCCGCTTCAAGAGCTTGCTGTATTATCTCTGAAGCTTTTGTTTTTGGAATTCCAATCTCGCACAGGGCTTCCCGTCCGCTTTTTGAAGTGTAGTGTGAGAGGAAAAGTGTTCTGGCCTCTTTTGTGCTGCATTTTTTGTGATCTGCTATTTCTTTGAAGATGTAGTTTTGTATTGCTTCGTCTATTTCTTGAGATTTTGGGTACAATGTCTGGTCCAGGTCAAATCCTATTGCGCGTATTTTCTCAAGTGTCATTTTTCTTGGGCTTTCTCATTGGGGCGTAAAAGAGTGTTAGCTCTCCTAGTGGCAGTTCAAGGGCCTGGGAGTACTTGCTTGATAGGTAATTGCAGAGTTCGACATCTTTGGCAAGGGTTTCTTCTGATCCGTCCACAAAGACTGCTGTTGAGTGCAGTTTTCCTCCTGAATTGTTGCACTGGAAGAATGCAAGCCTTCCATATCTGTCCGGCTTTTTAGGGTCATACGTTCCGATTATTGGGTTGTTGTGCATTGTGCCTCTTTTTTTCAGGTAGTCTATTGCCTTGTTCAAGAGGTTTTCAGAGTTGTAGTTTTCGATTATTTCAAGATCGCAATTATCCGGCCTTTCGCTCATTAGTTTGAGTTTGCAGGTGTGTAGCCCTACTCCCTCAGCCTTTTCTTTTGGGCTGAACGGTCCAAGGCTGGTGTCAAGTTCAATGCAGGGTTTTGCCGGCTCTGCGATTAGTTTTTTGGCTTTCTGTTCTTCTGTGAGCAGAAGTATGTTTGCTCTGCTTGACAATACGAAGGTGTCTCCTATTTCCAGTTCAAGCTTGTCTGCTATGTATTTGTCATATGCATCGTGCAGTCCGAATACGTTTTCAGGATAGGCGTTTACTATGTTGTGCGCTCTTGCTATGTGGAATGCGTTTAGCTTTCCTTTTGCTATGAAGTATATGTCGTGGGTGAGGCAAGGGTCTTTTGTTGCTTCAATTCGTGTTCTGGTTGTGCCATCAGGGTTTTCTATTATTGTCTCCTTCACTCTCATATCTTTATTGTAGTCGAATCTTTGTATTATTGCTGTCGAGTCGGGTTTTTGCTTGAGCTTTTGTGCGGCTGCTTCAAGCTGGTCGTATCCGAAGTGAGCGCGTGTTCTGCTGCCGTAGGTGTAGGTTCCTCCTGTCTCTTTGCTGCTGAGCTTTCTTGCATAGTCTTCTCTAATCGCTCTTGCGCTTTGGCTGCCCGAAGAATAGATTTCAGGCATGTGTTCAAGGCTTTTTTTTCCTCTGAAAGCTGCAAGGACTGTTCCTGATCTCATGCTTCCCTTATGTTCGTCAGGGTGTTTTGCTGTAAGTCCTCGAGTGTATAGTGAGGTTATTATTTTCTTGTGCGCTGCAAGGAAAGTGTCTGCTTGCTCGAATATGAATGTGTGTTCTGTAGTGTTTATCTTGAAGAGCGCTCTAAAGTCCTGGAAATAGCCGTATTCGTTTGCAAGAGCGATTGATGCTCTGCCCGCCTCTATTCCCACGTCTGTTCTGTGAAGGAATTGTTGTTCGTAATCGTCAAAACGATCCTCTTGCGCAAGCCTCTCTATTATTGGCTCTATGCTTTTTGCTCTCAGCTCGAACACTCTCGTGCAGGTGTCGTGTGACATGCTTTGAACGCACAGCTTATCTTCCTTTATTCCTATTTTGTAATAATATTTCTTGTCTGCTTTCAGTGCAACTCCTGTTGGGGTTTCTATCTGTTCTCGCTCTCCTTCGCATATTTCAGGGATTGTCAGGCTTTTTGCTTGTATGTTGTTTTTTATTGCGATCTCTGCGCGTGAGAGTTCATATCCTAAAAGCAGTTGGTGTTTTGCATTGATGCTTGCGCAAGCCTCGTTCAGTTTTTTCATAAGGGCATAAGCTAATATGAAGCTGTCACTTCCGCGCGCCCTTAATCGCAAGATATTGTCTTTTGTTTTCGCATCAACATCGGCAATTATTTCTCCATTTTCAGTTTTGATTTCAAAAGGGACTTTTTCCATCTTCCAGTCAATGGTGTCGAGTTCTATTATTGGTGGTTGCAGGTGCTGGAAGTCTTTTGGGTCAAGCTTTATTGCGCAGATTTTTGATGGTGCGATTTTGTGAAGATGTTCTATTATTTTTGTAAGCGCGTTATAGTATAGTTTGCCTCTTCGAATTTTCTTGATAAGATCTATGGTCTCCCATTTGAGCTTGTTTCCTTCCCACCCAAGATACTTGTCTATTACAGCTTCTGATCCGTTATGCGTGTACAGCGGTATTATTTTCATTCGCTCTTTGAACATTTCAAGAAGCTTTGGAGATATGCTTGGGTAGTTATGTGCAACGCCTCTGCCTTCTTTTATGAAGTTCCCTGGCTTGTCTTGGCGATAGCCTCTCATTATTGCTTGAAGCAGGTTTGTGCTTGGGCAAAAAGATGCTGTCTCTTCTCCGAACAGCACTAAATACTCGATGCTTGGGTGTGCAAGGGAGTTTATTATCATTCTCTCAGCCCCGTCCCTGTTTACGACAAGGCTTCCCATAACTGCTATATCTTCTCTCAGGCTGAAAGGTATCTCGTTTGATACTTGAGCAGGAGCTATGGTGTTTGTGCATATTGCAAGCTTTCCTTTTTTTCCTTCTTCAGGGCACAGGAGGAATGCATCGACTACTGGGAAGGTCATTTTTCTTTGATCCTCGGGTTTGTATAAGAAGCTTTTGCGGTCATTTTTGGGCCAGTGGGTCTCCTGAGTGCCACGCTCCTGGAAGGTATTTGTCAAGGGTAGTTTCAAATGAAGAGTCTGTCTCGTAGGCAAATCCTATGATTGTTATTTTTCTTCCTGTCTTTTTCTCTATTTCTGAGAAGAACTGTCTGCAGCACCCGCACATCTGAACGGGCTCTTTTTTGAATTTGTTGCTTATTATTCCGACTTTTGTTATGTTCTTGTTTCCATCTGCAATGGCGCACAGTGCAGCGACCATTTCTGCGTGAAGGTTAAGGCGCCTATCGTAACTGCTGTATGCGCCAGCAGAGTATAGTTTTCCTTCAGCTTCTACCGCGGCCCCGTACTTTGTTGCGGTTCCTGATGAGAAGTGGAATCTCGATCCTCTTATTGCTGCAGCCCTTAATTCAAGAGTTGAATTCTCTGCAATCTCAATCTCTTTCTCATTTTTTTCGGGATTCCAGGATGATATGTTTTCTATTATGTCTTCTCCTGGCGTGTAAAAGAGGTCTGAGACGTCTGTGCAGGAAAATAGCTTTTCTCCGCTAACAGAATATGCGCTGTATGCGATTCTTGTTCCAACTCTTCTGGCATGGTCTACCATTATTTTTATTGCGAGTATGCTCAACGACCAGTCTCCTTGTGCGATTGTTATAACTTCACTCACGCAAGGATCGCCCCTTGCTGTCGCAATTGCAAGAGCGGCTTGCTCTGAAGTAACATCAAGAAGGTGTGTTCTTGATTCCATTTTTCCGCTTGCGTGCAATCCATTTTTGGCGATTGCAATGCTTGCGGTATTGCATTCTGTGCTCTCTCGTTTAAGCCAGGATCTTTTAAGGTAGGGTCTTGCAAGTTCAATGTATTTTTGCATTGCTTCTGAGTTTGCTAACGTGCAGCCCTCCTTTTTCCCAGTTGTAGTGCAGGACTTTTTTCAGGAAGTCGTTTAGGAGGTGTATTTTGTCTCGTTCAAGTTTTGGGTATATTTTTTCTGCGTGTTTGCTTGACAGCCGGGTTGTAGGTCTAAATGGCATTGGGAGTGCATAGTATGGTAGCAGGTTTTCGCTTTCAACAAGTATTGCGTTTATTGGCTTGTCCATATGTTCAAGCGCGTAGTCCATTCTGTGGCTTCCATCGCATATTATGTAGAAGTCTGAGTTTCCGGTGAATCTGAGTCCGTAGTTTATCAGGTTGGCGTTGGGGTTGAAAATGTCGAGATATTTGATTTTACTCTCTCCGTCCACGTAATAGTCGCGTATTGTGATGTTTGAGAGTTCGTGAAGGTTTCCTTTTGCATCTTTAACGTATGTTCCTTTGAATCTCTCTGCTATTTTTGCAAGGTCGAAAAAGCCATTCTTCAAGGGGTATGTGTGCTTTTCTATTATAGGGGGTAGCACGTGGAACCTGCCTCGGCCTTCCCACCAGTATTGTATTCCTTCAAATCCGAGCGTGTGTATTCTCTTGCCGATTGTTTTCAGGAAATTGTCTACTTCTGATAGAACATCTATTTGGGACTTGTATATTGTGGGCTGTGCTGTGAATAGAGGTTGGGGCTGGATGTGCATTATTTCAGGAAAGGATGTTGGATATTTTGGAGGGTTTACTCTAACTAGCGAGAATTTTGCTCCTTTGTAGGGCTTTAGTGGCTCTCCGCTCTCATTGTAAAGTCCTCTGAATGTTATGTTTTTGATAAGTTCTATCAGCTCTTTCTCTTCCAGCTTTTTCTCAAAAGTTATCTTTTCCATCTCATCCCCTGTCTCTTTTTTGTTCTTGTTTCAGGTTATTTATTCATTTGTGTGTTCAAGCCAAAGCATTTAAAAGTGCAGTGAGCATATTTTATCTCAGAGAGGTGATTTATGGGCGAGCTGCGCAAGGATTATGTTCTTGACCGTTGGGTGATTGTTGATAGCAATCGCGCGACCAGGCCTCACGAGTTTGATAAGGAGCATAAGGCAGGCCATAATGGCAAGTGTTTTTTTTGCCCTGGAAATGAGAGCTCAACTCCTCCGGAAATAGGCCGTATACCCAAGAATGGTTCCTGGCAGATTCGCTGGTTCGAGAATAAGTTTCCTGCAACAACTACTAAGGCAAGAGCGTTTATTGACACTCACAACCGTTTTTACACTTTCTCTCAGGCCTACGGTCATCACGAGGTTATTGTGGAGACTCCGCGTCACGACCGTCAGCTCTGGGATCTTTCTGTTGATGACATTGAGAAAGTGTTGCAGGTTTACGCTCGCAGGATAGTTGCGCTTGAAAAGGACTCTCGGATAAAGTATGTTTGCGTTTTCAAGAATCACGGAGCTCAGGCCGGAACGTCAATAGTTCATTCTCACTCCCAGCTGATAGCTTTGCAGATGATTCCAAGGGAGATAAGGGATATTCTTCAAGCTATGCGTCGTTTTGTAAATTGCCCTTATTGTTCTATTGTGGCGAGCGAGTCCAAGAGTGATAGGCGTTGTTTTGAGAATGACAAGTTTTCAGCATTCACGCCTTATGCTTCCCAGTTCAATTATGAGGTTGTGATATTTCCAAAAAGTCACGTTTCTCGCTTGGAGGATGTTGATCTTCGCTCTCTGTCCGATATTCTGTCTTTGATCTTGAGGCGCGTTCGCGCAGGAGGCTTTGATTATAATCTTATAGTGAATTACGGCCCTCAAGGTTCTGATTTTCACTTTCATATTAGGGTTTGTCCGAGGATTGCACTATGGGGTGGTTTTGAGATCGGATCCGGAGTTGTTATAAACACTGTTGCGCCAGAGGATGCTGCAGCGTTTTACAGGGGTGAGTAGATTGAGCGTTATTGTGTCTAACACTCTGGGCTCTTTTGCTTTGTTTGGATTGGATTCGCGCTTTGAAGGGGTATTTTTCACAAGAGGTAAGCAAACATTCAGGACAATTGCGCACATAGAGGGCTCAGGAGAGTGCGGAGATTTTTCCACTGAGTTTTGGAGAGCAAGGTACAAGCATGGGGCGTTTCGCTCTTTGTGGTTTGCAAAGCGCTTGCCTATATTCTTCTTTGAGTCTAAAGGGTCTTATGATGTGTTGCTTGATTGCAGAGAGAACTATGACAACAGGGTGTGGGGGAGGCATTATGATGTCTTTGAAGAGGAGGGGATGGTTTATGTTCATTATGAGAAGAGAGATGATGATCGTGAGCCTGTGAAGGGAGAGTATGATTTTTGGCTTGCATTTGCGGGAATTGATGCCGGGCTTTCTTTGGAGTGGGTTGAGCGCAATTATTCTTTTGATAAGGAAAGGTCATCTCCTCCCTTTTCCAGGTGGGTTTTTAGGGCGTTTCGTGCAAAGGGGTCTTTTGTTTGTGCTTTTGGCAGCTCTAAATGGGAAGTTTCAAGGCTTGCAAGAGAGGGGGTTGAGAGAAGGTTGCATCTTATGCGTGAGGCGAGGGTTTTTTCTGATGATGTGGTCTCGCGTGCTCGGTTCAATTGGCAGTCAAGAGCGTGCGCTTATTCTCTGTTGTGTTTGAGATCGTCTGATGGTCTTTTTGCAGGCTTGCCTTGGTTTCATCAGCGTTGGGCGAGGGATGAGCTCATCTCTTTGAAGAGTTTTGCAAGAGTTGGCCAGGTTGAGCTTTCAAAGGCGATATTGTTTTCCTGGCTTGATAAGCTTTCTGGAGTCAAGATGGAAGGCACCCTGACTCGTTTTATTGCCGACTCGGGTTGGGTGTTTGTTCGCGCAAACGACCTTTGGGATTTTCTCTCGCCTTCTGAGCGTTTAGAGGTGGCAGATCGCGCAAGGAACTTTTGCAAGTCGGTGTCAGAGTCTCTCTCATCAGGTCTTTTGTTTTCCGGAAGCAAGGAGACTTGGATGGATAGTCTTGACCGCTCTGGAGCAAGGGTGGAGATTCAGGCACTTGCACTGTCTGCTTTCAAGCTTTTGAGGGAGAGGGGTTATTCTAGCAAGCATTTGGACTCTCTTGAGTATGATTTCAAGGATTCGGTTGTGAGTTCTTTTTGGAATGGCAATTATTTGAAGGATGGCTGTGATGACCCTGCAATTCGTCCGAATCTTTTCATCGCAGCGTATGTTTATCCTGAGCTTTTGACCAAGGCTCAATGGAGAAAGTGTTTTTCAACAGCCCTTTCGAGATTGTGGTGTGAGTGGGGAGGGCTTGCAACGATTGATGTTAAGAGCGCTTCTTTTATCGGACGTCATACTGGAGAGGATCCTGCAAGTTATCATCAGGGTGATAGTTGGTATTGGTTGAACAATCTTTCCGCAATTGTTTTGCTATCGCTTGGCTCTTCTGCTCAAAAAAGGTATGCTGAGAGTATATTCAATGCGAGCTCTAAGGAAATTTTGCAAGGGGCATTGGGCCATCATGCTGAGCTTTCAAGCGCAGAGTCTCTTGAGTCAAGGGGTTGTCTTGCGCAGGCGTGGAGTGCTGCAATGTATTTGGAGTTGTGCGAGTTGTTGAAAGGGTGAATGCTGGCGGTGCTGGCAGCGGAGCAGAAAGCTTGAAAGCAGAAAGCTTATAAGCGGTTTTTGCTTTGCACATTCTATGAGGTTACATCGTTTGATTGTGGTTGTTCTTTTACTCTCAATCTTTCTCTCGGCTTGCACTACGAAGATTATTGTGCCCAAGGATTCAGGACAGTCTGATGTTTTGCAGATTACAGGAGCCTCTGAGCTTGAGGCCGCGCCTGATATTGCAATTTTGAGCTTTGGTGTTGTTACAAAGTCTTTTGATGCTCGCAAGGCTCAGGCTGAGAACAGTGCAATATCAAATTCTATCCGAGATGCTCTTTTGAGCGCAGGGTTGGACTCTGATGATATTGAGACCTCCAGCTATTCGCTTGTCAAGGTCACGCGTTGGGATCAAGATGCCAGACGGCAGGTTGATGATGGTTATAGCGTAACAAATACTGTTAGTGTAAAGATCAGGGATGTTGAGATGGTTGGCAAGATTATTGATTTGGCAGTAAGCGCTGGTGCCAATGATGTGGGCGGGGTTAGGTTTGTGTTATCTCCTGAGAAGGAGAGGGAGTTAAAGATGAAAGCGTTAAGGCAGGCAGTCTCGGATGCCAGAGAAAAGGCTGTTGCTATCGCGCAATCTGCGCAAATAAGCTTGGGCGGAGTCTCTAATGTTATTGAGCAGAATTTTTATGTTCAACCGTATGCTGTTTCAGCTGATCGTCTTGCAGTTGCAGAGTCTGCTCCAACGCCGATATCTCCGCAATCAGTCAAGGTGTCTGCAAGAGTTTCTGTCAGTTTTGATATTGATTGAACGCAGCAGGGTTTATTTCTCGTTTAGTTTTTCTGCAACGCTCCAAAGGCTCATTGCCCACAGAAGAGGAGTGTTTTCATTATGTGTTGTTGTTTTTCCATAGTATAGCTCGGGCAGGTGTCCTTGGCTGTTTGATGCACTTCTTGTTTTTTCAAGATAGTGAGCGCTTTTCTTGTTGTTGCCAATTTGTTTGTGGATTATGGACAGCCAGGCAAGGCCCATTGTCCATTCTGCTTCGTTTCCGTTTGAGTAGTATTGGTCTTTCAGGTATCTTGCAACTCCTTTTTCTCTGACCAGTTTTTCTTCTACATTTTTCAATATCGCATCCCTTTCTTTTTTTGTTACTATTCTATACGGCCATATTAGTGATAATAGTGCAAGGTCTGTTTCTTTTGTGGCGCTTTCTCTTGGCAGCATGTGGCGCAGGGTTTGCTCTCCGTGTGCTATTAGGTGAAGGGGAACTTTTACGATGTGTTGCACTGCAACAAGTCCTGCAAGGCATGCTCCTACTGAGCTTGCGTGGACTTCTTCATTTTCTTCCCACATTCCGTTATCTTCATCGTGCCAGTATTCTATTGCTTCAAGGTATTTCACTAGTTTTTGTACAAGTCTGATATCGCTCTCGCCTCTCAGGATTTTGATTCCTTTCTTGTCAAGGTCGCCTATTTTCCAGAGCAGGGCGCCTATTGCATCGTTTTGTTTGTTGCCCCATTCTTGATGTGTGATTTCTTCTCCGTTTGGGTCATAGCGCGGATGTATGTACCTGTATCTTAGTTTTGGGTGTGGCTGGCGTATCATCCAGTCTATTTTGTACTCGTGTTTTTTGAGTATGTCCATTAATGATTGGACTGCCCTGCAGGATGTTTGTAAATCGTTGTTTGCTTCAAATCCTAGTACTGTGTATATGACGTCTCTTATCCAGACTCGGTTATAGCCGGTCTTGTCCGAATTTGCAGCTTTAAAAAGGCCGTTTTTGTACTTGTGTTGTTTTATCGTTTTCAGCATTTTCCACCCCTCTTGCTGATGTAGTAATTCAAGATAAGAACTTTATAAATCTTTCGCCACCAAACAGTGACTAAAATAAACCATATCTGGTGCCAACTTGTTAACCTGTTTTTAAAGCCTCTTTTATTTTTAAATAAGTTTTTGTGAGAGTGTTGCAAGTCATTCGCACAAACATTTATAAATCGTTCTTGCGTCTCATATTTCAAAGAGGTGTATGATGCGATTTGCAGTTTTAGGGATTATTGCGCTGATTGTAATTCTGACTGTAAGTGCGATTCCTAATAATGCTGACATTCCAATACCTGCAGGCTATTCCGGGTTTGATGCAAGAGAGCGAAGGATTCAAACAACCCCTTATTCTCGCGCATTCCAATTTGGGGATTTGTACAGGAAGGATCTTGTAACATTCGGCTCAAAAGGTCCTAATTCAAGGCTTCTTCTAACGGGAGCAAAGAGCGCGTTTTCAGGTGTTTTCAATCTTGATACTAATGCTTTCTTCAATCAGGGTCGCAACCCTTCAAGAATAAGCAATTCTGATCCAAGGATGAGGGGTTTTTCTCGCGTTGATGTTTCAGTCCCTCTTGAGCCTTTGAATGTTGTTCTCTATGAGAACTCGGTTGCAGCTCCAAGAGGAACTGCCCGGCTTGTTCAAAGGGGTGGCAATGAGTGGGGCTCCAGCAACCTTGATGATTTTGAATCTCAGATTTTCATTCAGGCAACTGATTTGCCAACAATTGGAAACGACGAGGTTTATGAGGCTTGGTTGTTTGACGATGAGACCGAGTATGCTATGAGTCTTGGAATTCTTGAGTTTGGAAGTCAGAAGCTCACCGCAACTCTTGTGTTCAACATACAAAGGCTGATTACTCCTTTTGATGCGGTTATGATAACTCGCGAGCCTCTTATTGATGAGGACCCGACTCCTGGAGAGATAATTCTCTACGGTCAGATTCCAAAAGGCAGAACTCAACTGCCTGTTCCTACAACATACGCTTCAAGGAGGTTGAGATGAAGAAGTTCTTTGCTCTCCTCGCATTTGCAATTCTTGCGCTTCCAGCTTTTGCTGCTTTGAGTGATGATTACGTCTCTCCTTTCAAGTTTCCAAAGCGTCAAGGTGTTGAGCGCGTAACTCATTATGATGCGAGGATTAATGCTCAGCAGGTAGATACTTTTGTCTATCTTGAGGCGGCTTACGATTTTGATGCGTTGTATTCATCGGGTCGGGGAGGCTATGCGCCGATATTCCCTCGCGGAACCGCGCGTGTTAAGAGTAGCGTGTGGAACGGTGCCACTGAGAGTTACGTTCTTTTGAAGACGAAGGATCTGCCCCCTTCTGCTCGAGTCGGGGGATTGTTTGAGGCGTGGCTTGTTGACGATGATACTGGCTATAGGTTGTCCATGGGCACTTTCATAACCACCTTTGGAGGTTCTGGAGAGCTTTCTTATCATATAAACAGGTATTTGGGACCGTATGATAGGATTGAGGTTACTATTGAGCCTTTCAATGATCTTGATTTGACGCCAGGGCCTCCCGTTATCTCAGGGGATATTCCTAAGAGCAAATGGTTTACTCCGCATGCAAAGTCTTCAAAGCTTGCAAAGGGCCCGTTTGAATCGATTAATTAGGATTTAAGGGTTGTTGCACTTGCAGTCTATTACTTTTTTTCCGCAAATGCACACTTCGCACAATGGACACCCTTCATATCCTTTTGGCACTTTGTAATTGCACTTCTCGCACTTCATCTTGCCCACCGTCTCAGCTTTGATCTTGCTTCTTCTCGGCTCTTTGCACTCAGAAGTGATTCTGCAAGATTGTCTTTTCCGAAGACATCTTTTACCCATTTTGCAAAGTCATTCTTTTGTTCTGTGACGTGATGGTTGAAGGTGTCTTTGCTCATATACCAGAATGCGTGGTAGAGGTCTTTTATGCTTGTCAGTTTTTTTCCATCTTTAAGGTAGAAAGCGTTTTCTGTGTGTTCATTGAAAGGCTCATCCAAAGTTTGTTGTACCATTCTTGCTATTGAGTTTGCATCTGGCTTGCTTTTTTTTGAGTTTTCTATGCTGAGCTCTCCGAGGTTGTCTGTTACTATTACAGGACCCTTTGAATTCTCGAGTATTGCATCTTTCCTTGTTGGAATTGTGTGGACGTTTATTATGCTGCAAGAGATCCCTTGAGCTTTCAGAAAGCGCGATGCGAGTATTGCTTCAATAGTGCCCTTTCCGCTGGACACAATTGTTGCATCGCAGCCTCTTTGAATTATTTGTGGGTGTGCGAGCGTGTATGGTTGTTCTGAGCTCACTCTCTCAGAGTTTTTTATGGCGATTATTGTAAGAGGTCCTTTGAATACTGATGCGGCAATTGTTGCCTTTCTGGCCTGGCTTTTATCGATGGGCGTTGTGCTGTTTTCAAAAGGATCTGTGTCTTTGTAGAGCACAGCCTTAATGTTGTCCCCCGGTCCAAGGTTTATTTTTTTCCTCGTTAATATGTATGGTATTTTTCCCGCAATGCACAGTCCGCGTGCAATAGGAAGAGGGTTTATGTTTGCGCATTGGATGAATCTGTTGTTTTTTTGAAGAGGTTGCGCTCTTGCTGTGCTTGTGCAGTTCGCACTGAGTATGAATACATCATCTCTTCTCAATAATAGCTCTCTTAGAGCGTCAATTATTCCGTCTTTAACCATTGTTTATGTACGCGCGCGCTATTTCTTTTTGCGCATCTGTCAGTTTTTTGTGCCACTTTTCCGAGTTTTCTATGAATGGTATGTCTTTTCCAGGGATTGTGTGCGTTATTATTGCGACAGGCCCGTTCTTTTGCCTTGCCTCTTCTATTGATTCGATTATATCTCTTTGCGAGTGCCCGTCGCATTCCATAACGCTCCACCCAAACGCCCTCCATTTTGCTTCAAGCGGCTCAAGAGGCATGATGTTTTCAGTCTGTCCGTCGAGCTGTATTCCGTTCCTGTTCACTATTGCGATTATGGGGAGTCTTCTTGCGTTTGCAAAAAGTGCGCACTCCCATACAGATCCGTATTGAAGCTCGCCATCGCCGACAAGGCATATTGCGTTTCCATCTCGGATTGCAAGCGCGCATCCTGCAGCCACGCTCAGAACGTCTCCAGTTGCGCATATCTCTCCTCTCTGAGAGATGAGCCTCCAGGCTTGAGCTGCATTTTCGCTGATAAGAAGAATGTCCTGCTTTTTTGTGCACTTGTCAAGCGCGAGAAGGGTGTCTATGAGTCCTAAGTGGGTTCCTATATTGTCGCTCTTTGCGATTATTGCATTGCGAAGTGTCTTTTGATTCATACGCTTTAGTTCAGTCTCTTTTTTGCGATTTTTCTGTTTAGGAGAAAGCTCGTGTCGCTTATAAAGCTTGCCAGATGTTTACTCTTCTGGTTTCTCGCTCAGCCTGATGCGGGAGTATTCGCCGCCTTTTGCAGAGTATAATTCAATGCCCTCTTCTGTGGCCGAGATTATTATTTCTTGACGGCGCAGGCTTAAATTAAGGTCTTGTTTTGATGGAGGGGTTCCGTTAGGGTGGGTGTGAAAGTGGAAAAGCACTACCCCGTATTTAGATAGCTCTTCATAAATGTCAGGGTCTTTTATGTATATGTTATGCATTACAAGAGAGTCGTATCTTTCCCAGAAATCAGAAATTTCCATCTTGCGAGTGAGGGGTAGCTGGCACATAAGAACTGTTGCATTGTTGAAGTATTGTTCTTTTCTTTTGGGATTGCACACTCCTCTGACAATTGCTGCTCTGTTTATGTAGTCTAAGAGCCTGTAGCCGGAATTTTCTCCTCGTCTGTATGCGTCAAAGAGTCTTCTGCTCTCTCTTATCTCGTTGGGGATCTCGCAGAGTATGACTTTCCCGTCTCTGAGTATTGCAACACCGCCCCTTTCAATTCTATCCTCAAGGCTTCTTTGCGCTATTCTTCTGAGCGCTCTAATCTCACTGCTCAGTGTTTGTTCGACCAGGTTTCTATTTATTATTCTGTTTTTGTGGGATGCGATTGTGCAGGCAACAAGAGTGGAGAGTATGAATCCTTGCAGTATTTTGTTTAGTTTCATTTGTTTTGTTTTTTAGCGCTTTATATCAAGAACTAAGAGCCGGTGTAATTGAATTAGATG
>RFLK01000012.1 GCA_003694525.1 Candidatus Woesearchaeota archaeon | reverse complement strand
CTCACTATTTGTAGATGAAAAACTCATAAACGAGCTTGTAAAGGACATACAAAGAGCACTATTGCAGAGCGATGTGAACGTAAAGTTGGTATTCTCCCTGACAACCAGGATAAAAGAGAGAATACAAAAAGAGAAAACGCCGGGCGCGCTCACTAAAAGAGAACACCTTGTAAACATAGTATACGAAGAGCTCACAAGATTCCTCGGAGGCGAGAGAGCAGAGATAAAACTCTCTGACAAAAAGCCAAACAAGATAATGCTTGTAGGACTTTTCGGATCAGGAAAGACCACAACAAGCGGAAAGCTAGCAAAATACTTCCAAAAAAGAGGGAAAAGAGTTGCCCTTGTAGGGCTTGATGTCCACAGGCCAGCTGCAATGGACCAATTAGAACAACTCGGAGAGCGCCTGAGAGTTCCAGTATACATCAAGAAAGGAGAAAAAGACCCGCTCAAGATATACAATGAATTCAAAGACGAATACAAGAAATACGACATTCTCATAATCGACACTGCAGGAAGAGATGCGCTATCGCAAGAACTAATTGATGAACTAAAGAAAGTCAAAGAAACAATAGAACCTGATGAGATCCTGCTTGTAATATCCGCAGACATAGGCCAGGCAGCGCAAAGACAAGCAGCAGCGTTCCACGAAGCAGGCGCCATAACAGGCGTTGTCGTGACCAAAATGGAAGGAACGGCAAAAGGAGGCGGTGCGCTGTCTGCGTGCGCAGTTACAGGCGCTCCGATAAAGTTCATAGGAGTCGGAGAGCAGATGGAAGATCTTGAAGCCTTTAACCCGAAGGGGTTTGTCGGACGGCTTTTGGGAATGGGAGATCTTGAAGCTCTTCTTGAAAAGGCAAAAGAAGCAATAACTCAAGAGGAGGCCAAAGACATAGAAAAAAAGCTTCTCAAAGGAGAGTTCAACCTGATAGACCTTCACCAACAGATGGAAGCGATGAGAAAAATGGGCCCTCTTGGAAAAGTGCTCGAGATGATCCCCGGCTTTGGAAACATAGCCCTTCCAAAAGAAGCCCTTGCAGTGCAAGAAGGAAAACTGGAAAAATGGAAGCACGCGATGAATTCAATGACAAAAGAAGAGCTTGAAAACCCCGAAATAATAGACGCTCAAAGAATAGAGAGAATAAGCAAAGGGAGCGGAGTTTCAGCAAAAGAAATAAGAGATATGATAAAACAATACAAGCAGAGCAAAAAGCTTGTCAAAATGCTCAAAGGGGAGAGCCCAGAAAAATTAATGAAAAAATTAAGCAGAAAAGCCGGTCCGAGACTGAAATTCTAAGACTTTAACTCGAGTCATCCAATTTCAATGCACTCAGCTTGTTAAGGAATTCTTTTGCGCTCTTTGCTTGATGCGAGACTTTTTTTGAATATATTATGTCTTTTCCAATATCAACAACGAGCCTGTCCTTGAACAAACTGTTCATATAGACCAAGTTGTTACTGTTGAGATTCACACTTGGAGCCAAGACCATAGTCTCAGGCCCTACGTGAAAATTGCACCATAAAACTTCATCTTCTGTTGCGTAATTACGATTTGAAGGCGCGGCAATTATTGCGCAATCCGCCTTGAACTTGCCCACTTCGCGAGCATATTGAAAGCAAGCAGGAAGCCCGTGGACAGGCTCCCTTTTAACAGACCTGAAATACTTGTTCGGCATAAGGACAAGCGAGGCCAAACCCAGCCCCTTGTCTCTTGCCTTCTTGACAGCCTCTTCAGTGTTTCCCTGAAACGGAGCAAAGGTAACAGCATCAAAACCTTCCTCGCAGGCCTGATACAACCCGCATTCGAGAGACCCTCCAACATCCACGAGCTTACTATCGTCTATTGCCAGCATGCTCATATCGTGAATAAGGTTCACAAGATCGCGTGTCTGGCTTCTTGAAAGATCCTTTATGAAATTCCTGTCAACCTTGATCAAGGAAGCGTAAGGGGCAACAGCATATACTGTTCTTTTGCACCATGAAAGCTTGTTCACATCAGTATGGCAATCCTTTGCAGACTTTCCATCGTTGGCTTCAAGCGTCACGCAAAGATTCGACTTCTTTTTGCTTATTGTCGCATACACTTTGTCTTTGAATCCCATCTTAAACCCCCAATTTGACTATTGAATATCCGTACTTATCATTCACTTCTCGATTCAAGCTTTCATCCAATCCCATCTCCTTCAAAAAATCAAAGTGGCGATTTAAGAAATTCTTTGCATATCTCAGCCTATCGCCTACAGGATCAAAATAGTCCACGAGAACAGAAACACCTTCCTCTTTTAGATAATTCCTTGTCCACTCTTCAGGATTGCACAAGTAATCAATGCACTCTTGAGGCTGTTTTGAATGCTTTAAGAAAAACAAATCGTCAACTTTAATCAGAGAATCGACACTAATGCCTTGAAGAGCAAGGTTTTCTTCTCCGCCTTGCAAGCGAGATACAACACAAAGGCAATCATTGATTGCAGCGCCTCTCCCCTGCAAGGCAGGAATCCAACCCCTCACCTCTCCATTCTCCTCGCGATATGAGCTCAAACCTTCAATGAGCAAATCCTCTACGTGAACCACTTTGAGATTGCTGAGGTCATCAACCTTTCCTTGAACCTCTGCCTTTCCATTTTGGTAGATTGCAATATGAGGCAAAGAAACGCTCTGGGCAAGGGGCATTGAGAAGAGCCAGCCTAAACATTGCCCCCCAGATATTGCAGCGTTCTTTAAATATGGCAAATTATGAACCTTGGTTGCAAGCACATCCATAACTTCAGATAGATCATGATCAAACTTTAAATATTGATTTAAGAAAGAATACATACCGCAGGAATCTTTTGAGAACTCCTTCCATAATTCAGTCCTGACAAGACGATCAACCCTGACATTGTAAGGGGAAAGATCGCCGCACATCAAAAGAGAGGGCGAATTGAGATCTTCAAAACCGCCTCTCTCAACAAGCAGATCATCCATCATAAAGAGCTGAATTTCGCATCTTCTATAAATTCACTGCGCTTTTCAGAAGTATAGATTTCACTTGCACAATCCTGCGCACTGAGCTGAGCAGAACCGCTCAAACTGACTTTGGCAAGCGCTCCTTTGATTAAGATACGCACAGGCCTGAGTGCACGCTGAAGGCACGATTATGTCTCCGCAGGAAGCCTTGCAATCTGAACGAGTCCTGGAACTGCAGGCTTCAAGCGCGCTCTTCTTGCAAGAGAGCCTGCAGTCTTCTTCGCAACTTATAACAGGAGAGCTGCTGGATTCGTTTGAAAGATTGAACTGCACACCGTCATTCTTGCTTGAGGATGAGTCAGGCCTGCCATTTCTCATTTGAGGAAGCTTTGGCTCGGGGCTAAGCTTTCTTTCTTGCGCGCTATCGTTTAAAACAGACTCTTCTGCAACCCTGACTTTTGGCTTTTTGTCGTTTATTGCAGGAGAGCTTGACATATCAAGAGCAGGAGCGCAAGCTGAAAGAAATAACAATGCAATCAACAGCAGTCTCATAGTCTGGTGAACAAGCAACCATCTTATATTTTTTACGCGAAGATGAAAAGCAACACCGATTCAAATTACAGCTTCAAAAAATTCTCAACAATATCAGGATTCAAAACTTCCGGATGGAAAAGGCACAAGTAATGGGGCAAATCCTTGCGCTTTAGAAGACACGCCCTGCCTTCTCGAAAAGCCAGAGAAATGAACATCTCATCAGAATTGTCGACCGACTTTTGATGCAAAAAATAAGCTGAAGAGTCTGAGCTTAGAAGAGGATTCTCCTTCAAAACTTTCACAAGGCAAGGACCTATTGCAAGATCCTCGGATAAACTAACCCTGCAAGATTTTGCAATGGCGTGAGCTCCTGCGCAAATTCCAAGAACAGGAACCCTGACATTGCAAAGCCACGACCAATCAACTGCCAGATATTCGAAATCCTTGAGCGCAGTTCCGCAGATTATTATTCTCTCAGCGCTCTGCGCAAGAGCGCTAATCCGCTCCTTATCTGATATTGAATCAAAAGCAGCTATTGAGACTCTCTCATCCAGCCTCTTGCCAGATACAATTGCCAAAACAGGCTCTACAAATTCAGCCTCGCTAAGCTTATCACTACAAGTGCTAACGATCAAAATCATTTCTCACAAAGCCTCGCATTCTCTATATGATACAATCCTGAATTGCCCTTAAAGGAAGATTTTGCCCTTAAAATTTCAATGCGCTTTTTGAAAACCGGCGCGTCAAGAACCGTTGATTCAAACTCCCCACCCTCGCCGGCAGGATTTATGCCTTTTGACCTTGAGAGCTCAACAAGTCTTGCAACCATTCGATCATCTATCCTCTTGCCAAGAAAAGACTCGTCAAGAGATTCTGCAGCAACGCTTGAGATTATGGCAGAAATACCGCTTCTTACAACTTCCTTGAGAAGCTCTTCCTGATCTTTCAGCCAAAGAGGATTAAAACACCACAAGTCAAGAGAGTGGCAAACTCTCTGGACCCTTGATGCCTGATAAGTGGACCTTACAGCACCAGTCACTATGCCATCTATCTGGTACTTTTCTTTTGCAAGGCGCGCTACGCGCTTTAGATCCTCAAGCTCGTACTCCTTCTCACCTTTTGTATCGACGCTTACAAGAGGCAAGCCAAGAGCCCTTGACTGAAGAGCAGTCATATCAATATTGGGCGTGTGATACATATAACTGTGAGGGTTTTCTGATATCACACTTATCAGGCAAACAGGCTCGTGCAACTCCATCGCCCTCATCAAAGCAAGCGTAGAATCCTTTCCTCCTGAATACAACACTGCAAGCCTCATCCTTCAAAAAATCCGGAACGCATTATTAAACGTTGTGGGATGCGAGGGGCATATAGCAAGCTTATTAATTCTTTTCTTGACAGAAAAAAGAGAAATGAAGACCTTCATATTCGACCTTGATGACACTCTTATATGGACAAACATCGCATACAATTCAGCTCATATAAAATTTCTCTCATTCCTGATTGATGCGCTCGGCCCGAAAGCTCCTTCTGTTGTTGAAATGTCGAAAACATTTGAGGAGCTGGATATGGAGGCTGCTGAAAAACAAGGGTTTGTAAAGGAAAGATTTCCAAGGTCAATGCAAGAGACCTACAAGAAATTATGCGAGAGAGCGGGAGCGAGCGTGGATGAGAAAAACCTTAGAAGAGCGTACGAGATAGGACTTACAGTGTTCGATGAGAATTGCTGGCAAAAGAGAGGACTTGTTGAAGGCGCACAAGAGACTCTCGATTTTCTTCTCTCAAAAGGGGACGACCTTGTCCTGTGCACAAAGGGCGATGAGAGAATACAAAAGAGAAAAGTGGAAGTGACCGGACTTGACAAATGGTTCAAACAAGTTTACGTATTCAACAACAAGACATACAAAGAATTGCTCAAGGTCTCAAAAGGGAGACACAACCCTTGGAAGGTGGGAAACTCCCTCAGAAGCGATGTTGTGCCTGCAATAAAAGCAGGAATAGGAGTCATCTACATCCCCTGCGAGACCTGGGCCTTTGAGAAGGTGAGCGAGGTGCCAGAGGGCAAAGTTCTGAAATTAGAAAAGCTATCTGAAATCAAGGAAATATACGATGCGCTATGATGCATCGCTCTTGATGCTTTTACGGCTCGAGACTCAGCAATATTTTTATACTGAAGAGT
>RFLK01000084.1 GCA_003694525.1 Candidatus Woesearchaeota archaeon | reverse complement strand
TTTGTCAAATAGGATATCTGGGGTGAAAGAGCCTATTCCTCTGTTTGTCGCTTCGTGTATTAGCTCTGCGTGTTCTATTGTTTTTTTCTCTGCTTGAAGGACAGAGTGCATAAGCTTGTCTTCAAGAAATTGTGATGCTAGTTTTCCGTCCAGTGCTTCTGCTTTCGAGATTGTTTCTATTTGCCGCTCTATGTCAAAGGCCACCACCCTTCAATTGGGTGTGGTCCCTTGCGTATTCTTCGTGTCTCTCTTTTAGGAATTCCTCGTTTGTTTTCAGGTATTTTACGCTCGGCTTTAGTTCTATTCTGTGCGATAGTACTGATATTAGGGCATCTGTCACGTCATTTGATGTTACTTTATCTCTTGATGATAGGTAAGCATTGGCTTGGGCTCGCTCGTATATCCCTATGCTTGCTCTCACGCTTGGTTTTTTCATAACATCTGGGTGTTCTCTTATGGACCTTACAAAGTCCAGGCTAATGGTTAGAAGCTCATCATCAAATCTTACATCAAGTGTTTTTCCTTTGGCCTTTACTATTGATTTCTCGTGCTCCAGTGCCTGGGGGTACGTCATATGTATTATGTCGCATCTATCAAGGAACACATCTGATAGTTTTTCAACCGCTGCGCTCTCCTCAGGGTTCATCGTTCCTATGAATATGAAGTTTGCGGGAAGCTCTATTGTGAATGATCCGATTGTTGCTTTTCCTTCTTCAAGGACTTGCAATAGTGCATTTTGGACTTTTTCAGGGCATCGGTTCAGCTCATCGAAAAATAGCACTCCTCTGTTTGCTTTGAATATCTTTCCGGGCGTGAATGCTTCGATGCTGACTGGTCCGAACTTTAGTGCTTTTGTTGGATCTATGTCACCTAGAAGGTCCTCTGTTGTAAGGTCTGGTGAGCCTTGCACTCTTATGAATCTTTCCTGTCCAGGAATTTTTTTTGTTTTTGGCTTGCTTTTTTTGCATTCAGGGCATAGTGGTTTTTTTGGATCGCAATGGTATTGGCACGCGTTTAGTTCAAGCTCGGGCAGGAGTTTTGCAACGTTGCGCGCAAGCGTTGTTTTTCCTATGCCTGGAGGGCCAAGTATTATTACGTGCCTGCCCATTAAAAGCGCGCTTTTCAGCTGGTATTTTGTGTTCTCTTGCCCAAGTATATCGCCTAAAGCATCTTCTGATCGCAAGGCTTCTTTTAGCTCTTCCATAATGGGTGTCTGCCAAAAGCTTATTTTTTAAATGTTTTGAATAAGTCTTGCAATCCTGAATTTGATATTGCGATAATTCTTTCAGCGCAATGACTATTGAATTGAAAAAGAAAGAATAATAAAAAGGGAAGACTAGCGACGCGCTCTTTTGAGCGCTTTTTTCACGAGTGGCTTTGCGCGCTTAACTTCCCTTCGAATTTCTTTTTTTGCAAAGGAAACTATGCGCTCTGATTCTGCACGCAATTCCTGGACGACTGCTGAGAGCAGAGATTTTGCTTCTTCTTTTGTTAAAAGCTTGCGCTCTATTACGCTCTTCAGATCGCCTTTAAGTTGGCGTACAGTTTGTTTTACGACGCTTGCGCTTGGCCTTTTTTTAACGGCGCCTGCGGCTTGCCGCTTTTTTCTTGGTTGCTTTCTTTTTGCCACGTGCAGGAGCCTTTCTGGCCTTTCGTGCAGGCTTTCGCTTTGCTACTTTTCTCTTTGCAGATTTTCGCTTTGCAGCCTTCTTCTTTGCAGGCTTTCGCTTTGCTGCTTTCCTCTTTGCAGATTTTCGCTTTGCAGCCTTCTTCTTTGCAACTCTTTTCTTTGCTGCTTTTCTTGCCGGCTTTTTCTTGGCCCCTTTTCGCGCTGTCTTTTTCTTTGCCGCGCTCTTGCGAGCTGGCTTTCTTTTAGCTGTTTTTTTAACCGCTCTTTTTTTCTTTTTTGCTGCCATGCAAGAAGCATTTATAATGTGGCTATTTAAAATTTATTTACGACGCCAGAGTTACACTGAATCATCGTGCTTGTCAAATGGTCTCTTCCCTTCTCGAAAAACAGATGTTAGAAGTGCAAGTGCAAAAAGCGTTGCTAATGAAAATCCTACAATGCTAAGCGCACCGTACGCTCCTATTTTTGGCCCTGTTTCAATCAGCATCGAGGAGGCTATCACAAGAGATGCTGACATTAGCGCAAAGCTTAGTCTGTTGCTTGACTTGTTAAGGTCGGATCCGACGTGTCTGAAATTTTCATCGCTCAAAGATATTGATAATCTGCCTTTGCTTATATTATCCACTGCCTCCAGGGTTTTTTGAGGTAGTTTTGCAATTGCCCTCGCTGTTTGAGAAGATTGTTCTTTGAGTTTTGAAAGCACTCTTTTTGGCTCGGCTCTCTTTTTGAGAAGGTTTTCCACTCTTGGCTTAACGTAATTCTCAAAGGTGAAGTCTCTGTCAAGGAGTCTTGCTGTAGACTCTGCAGTGACAAGCGCCTTTCCCAGTAGCACGCAATCGCGTGGAAATCGCAGACCGCACCTTGCGCTGAGTATGAAAAGGTCTTGCATAAGTTGGGAGTATCGCCTAAGTTCTGGCCTCAAATCGTACCATTCGTTTAGCTTATCGCAAACTGCTCTTTTGAATGCGTAAACATCCATTCTTTTATCAGGCTCGCCGTATTTTAGCAGCACTTCCGCGATTTTCTCAGCATCATTTGAGAGTACTGCTGCAACTTCTTCAAGCCCTAATTCTTGGGTGCGGGAGTCTATGTGCCCTATTATTCCAAAATCAATCAGGCCCATTTTTCCTTCAGGCATTAGAATTATGTTTCCTGGATGAAGGTCTGCGTGGAAAATTCCTGCATTGAATATCTGGTCAAACACTGCATCTACAAGGATTTTTGACATCTTTGGATCGCTCACTTCTCGTGCTTGAGAGAGTTTTACTCCGTCAATAAACTGCATTGTGAGAACTCTCTTAGTGGTCTCATTCCAGAACACTTTAGGAATGACTACTTTCTTCTTTTTTGTTGAGTTGAATATGGCGTCTATGTGTCCTGCTTCTTTTATGAAATTAAGCTCATTTTGAGTGTATCTCTCAAACTCTTCCAGTATTTCAAGAGGTCTTATGTCTGGAAGGTATTGCTCAAGCTTTCTTGCAAGCAGTCTTATCATTGCTATATCTTCTGCAAATGTTTGTGCTGCTCTTGGCCTTTGCACTTTGACCGCGCAGGACTCTCCTGAAATCAATCTTGCCTTGTGTACTTGAGCAACGCTCGCAGATCCGAGAGGCCTTGGATCAAAATGAGAGAATGCTCTCTCAATTGGCTTTTTCAGCTCTTCTTCTATCGTTTTTTTTATTTCGTCAGCGCTGACCGGCTCTGCAGAATCTTGAAGGGTTTTAAATGCCTTGCAGCATTCGTCAGGAACAAGGTCGGGTCTTATGCTTAACATCTGGCCGAGTTTTATCCAGGCACCCCCAAGCTCTGCAAATGCGTCCCTCAATCTTGTTGGCAAGTTTTGCGGGGTTTTTTTGGCTCCTCTTTTGAGAAAAGGAACAAGATATGATAGGCCCATTCCTACAAGGACGCTTGAAAGGCCGTGCTTTGAGAATACCTTTGCAACCTTTTTTAACCTGTTAATTGAGTCTCCCATTGCCTCTTTTTTCAGCACTTCTTTTTGTTTTTGTATTCTGGCTCGCTATTTAAACCTTGGGACTTTAATGGCAGAATTTATGAAAAGTATGAAAAGAATATCTTGAATTAAAAGATGGTGCTGGCGGTTGTTGTTTAGAAGCAAGGCCCCATTTGCGGGGCGCCTACGGCAATTATGGAATAGCCTTCTCTGGATAGGTTTTCATATTCTTTTGCTATTGCGCGCCTTCCATCAAGTATGAGGTATGGTGTTTTGCAGTTTTCTCTTATATCTTCTGCAAGGAATTTGAATTCTGGCCACTCTGTGCAGATTATTGTGCAATCGCTCAACTCGAGCGCTTCTTTTTTGGAGCATTTGCTCAAGTATGCGCTCTCGGGCGCCCCTTCAAATGCTTTGAGGTAGTTGTTGCTGGCTTGTGGATCGTACGCGAGCACGAACGCTCCGTCTCTGATTAGCCATTTGGTCAAGGGTATTGCCGGGCTCATTCGCACATCGTTCGTGTTGCATTTGAATGCTGTGCCCATGAGCGCAACTGTTTTTCCCTTAAAGTTAAAGCCGGTCTCTTTTGCTCGATGATAGAGTCTTTTGAGTTGTGCCTTGTTTCCTTCTATTGTTGTATTGATGAAGTTTTGAGCGTGCTCTGATGCTGCGCACTCTTCAATCGTTTTCAGAAGGTTTCTTGCATCCTTATCAAAACAGCTCCCTCCTGCATAAAGGCTTAGATAATGCCCCCATTTGGGAATTCTCGCATCTGCTGTAACTCCTGCAATAATGTCCTCATAGTTCAGGTTTGGATTGCTCTCGCAGAGCCTTCCTGCAACGTGGTATGTTTGGACTATTCTGCTGTAGAGTTCAAAGTTTGCCAAGAGTTTTACGCTCTCCGCGCTCTCCGGGCTCATAGTTATTATTTTGCCTTCGTGATTTTTGTATATTCTTTTTGCTTTTTCAATGTCTTTCTCATCTCTGAGCCCTACAACTATCCTGTCAGGGTTTAGTGATCCTTGGACTGCTTTTCCTTCAACAAGAAATTCAGGATTTGATCCTACTGCAAAATTATCCAAGCCTCGCTCTCTTAGTCTGTCTTCAAGTGTTTTTGCAGTGCCTATTGGCACTGTGCTTTTGTTAAGTATTATGAGTCTGTTTTCTTGTTTTGTTTTTGATCTCAGGCTTAGTATCGGTTCAATGGAGTAGGCTGCTCTTGCAAGGTATCTCTCATCAAATGGTTTTTCGAGCTCCTGCGCAGGTGTTGGCAGGCACAGGAAGATTGCATCAAGCTGGTCTCTTATGCTTGTAACATCTGCAAGTTTTGATGTGAATGATAAGTTTGATTTGTGGTCTTGTATTAGCTTTGCAAGCCCTCTCTCGTATATTTGAGAGTCTATTGCTTGCGCATCTCTCGAATTGAATGCGTCGATTTTTTGACTGTCTATATCGTATGCGAGAACTTTGTGCCCGGTGTGTGCCATAACTGCTGCGTGGGTTGCGCCAACAAAACCTGTTCCTACTACCAGTATGTTCATATTATGATGCGATGGTTCTTTGCTCTTTAACATTTCTATGTTTCAGTTTCTCCTTTGCAGAATCGATAACGACCAAATAAAGACGTGCCAAAAAGGAATACCTGTATTGTAAAATAGTGCACTGTTTGTTTGGCTTTGCAGTGAAGCTTTATAAATAATTGATTAGCTGAGCGCATATAATATGTATCAGCTTATTATCACTGAAAAGCCAAATGCGAGCAAGAGGGTAGCAGAGGCTCTCTGTGAAGGAAAGCTTGTCAAGAAGTCGTTTAAAAAAGCACCTTACTACGAGCTTAAAAGGAATGGCAAGAATATCATTGTGGGCTGTGCTGTCGGCCACCTTTTCGGTCTTGCTGAGAAAAAGAAGAGCAAGGGTTTCGCCTACCCTGTATTTGACATTGAGTGGGTTCCAGCCTATGAGCAGAGCAAGTCTTCAGCATTTACAAAGCAGTATCTTGAGGCGCTGAAAAAGCTCGCAAAGGGTGCTGATGAAGTCATCGTCGCAACGGACTATGATGTTGAAGGTGAAGTTATAGGTCTTAATGTTGTAAGGTTTGCTTGCAATCGCAAAGATGCAAACCGTATGAAGTTCTCAACTCTGACAAAAGATGATCTTATCGAGGCGTACAATTCGCGCTCAGAGAGCATAGATTGGGGGCAGGCAAATGCCGGCGAGACGCGTCACTTTCTGGACTTTTATTATGGAATAAATCTCTCTCGAGCATTGACCAAGGCGATTAAACAAGCGGGTATGTTCAAGATATTGAGTACTGGAAGGGTTCAGGGTCCTGCATTGAAGATTGTTTGCGAGCGCGAGAGGCAGATAATGGACTTCAAGCCCACTCCTTTCTGGCAGATAATCCTTGTTGCAAGCTCTGGCAAGAATTCAATTGAGGCTTTGCACGAGGAAGATAAGTTTTGGGAAAAGGACAAAGCGGATGCTGTCATTGATAAGACAAAGGATGCAAAGAATGCCCAGGTTGCAAAGATCGACCGCAGGCAGTTCAAGCAGGCCCCTCCAACTCCTTTTGATCTGACAAGTCTTCAGACGGAATCATATCGTTGTTTTGGCATATCTCCAAAGCAGACTCTTGAGCTCGCGCAAGAGCTGTATACTGCGGGAATAATATCCTATCCGAGAACATCATCTCAGCAATTGACTGAAAAGATAGGTTTTGCAAAGATTCTGAAAAAGCTCTCTTCTCAAGAGGCATATTCTGATCTTGCAAATATGCTCTTGTCTAAAAAGTCATTAAAGCCGAATAACGGAAAGAAGAAGGATCCTGCGCATCCTGCAATCTACCCTACTGGATTAAAGCCCAAGGATCTGAGCGCTCGTCAGGCTAAAGTTTACGATCTTATTGTTAAGCGTTTTCTTGCAACTTTTGCAGATCCTGCAGTAAGGGAGACTCTAACTTTGAGTCTTGACGTTTCAGATGAGATTTTCACAACTAAGGGAACGCGCACAATATCTGCAAACTGGCACGTCTACTACGCGCCTTATGTTAAGCTCGAGGAGGTTGAATTTCCCGATCTCAATGAAGGTGATGTTTTGAATGTTGATAGCATAACTCTCAAAGAGGATGAGACAAAGCCTCCAAAGCGTTTCACGCCTGCAAGCCTGATAAAGATGCTTGAGAAAAAGGGGCTTGGAACAAAGGCAACCCGTGCGGAGATTGTTGAAACTCTGCGCAGGCGAAATTATGTTCGAGGCGATTCTATTACTGCAACGGATCTTGGATTGCAGACTGTCCAGATCCTTGAAAAGTATGCTCCTAAGATATTGGACGAGGAGTTGACTCGCCATTTTGAGGATGATATGGAGTCTATTCGCGAGGGAAAGAAAACTCCTGAAAAAGTTCTTGAAGAGGCAAGGGATGTTTTGACCAGGATTCTTGATGAGTTCAAGTCCAAGGAGGCCGCAATAGGGGAAGAGTTGAAGAAGACTTATACTGAAACGCGTGCCGAGTTGACAACGGTCGGAAATTGTCCTTCGTGCAAGGAAGGCCAGCTTATCTTGCGCAGGGGCAAGTATGGTCGTTTTATTGCTTGTGATAAGTATCCTGATTGCAGTACTACAATTAAGCTTCCTGCAGGAGGGCTTGTTGAGGTGACGCCGAAAACTTGCGAGGAGTGTGGCTATCCTGTGGTGAAGATGATACGCAAGGCTCGCAGGCCTCAGGAGGTGTGCGTAAATCTTGATTGCAAGACAAAAGGAATTCCCGAAGATATTGGAGAGCAGCAATGCGAGAAGTGTAAAGAGGGGAAAATGGTTTTGAGGAAAAGCATTTATGGCGGGTTTTTCGCTTGCAACAGGTTCCCTAAATGCAGGAACATAGCAAGAATTGCTTCCAAGAGTGCTCCTGCAAAGAAGGTCAAGAAAAAATCCAAGAGCAAAACAAAAAGTTCTTAAAAGTGCATTCCGAATTTCATTGTATGCGCAGATTCCTATTTACTACGTTTATGTTCTTATTTGTGTTATTTTCGCTTCAATCTGTCTCTGCTCAAGAGGTTGTAAACAAGGGCAGTGTTGATCTTTTGGCCTTGTTTGATAACGGAACTTCTCAAGTAGGGAGCATCGCAAAATTGGAGCTTGAATTAAGGCCTGGTCGCGAGAGGGTTTATTTGCAGGCGTTTCCTATGACTAAGATAACCACTCAGGCGTCTTTGCGTTTTGCCCAGCAGGTGGCCTGCAGGGGCCTCTCTGTTGATTGTTCAAAGTACGATTTCTTGTTTACAATTCACGCTCTGCCTGGAATTGTGGGCGGTCCTAGTGCTGGAAGCGCTGCTGCTTTCTTGACTTCTGCTCTTTTGTTGAACAAGTCCTTGCCTGAGGATGTTGCGCTTACAGGAACCATCAATAGCGGTGGAATAATAGGCCCTGTTGGGGGTGTTAGAAAGAAAGTTGAGGCTGCGGCGAATAACCACTTGCGCACAGTCTATGTTCCTCCTGGAGCAAAGGCAGTGGAGTTTGCAAACGCTTCAATTAGTATGGAGGAGTTTGGAAAGAGCCTTAATTTGACGGTTGTGGAAGCCCCGACAATTTGGGAGGTTGTAGAGCGCGAGCTTGGAGTGTCTTTTCATAATCTCTCAAGCGAGGAGCTTATGATTGATAGTGAGTATAGTTCTAAGATGCGTGAGGTTTCAAGTGATTTGTGTGCAAGGACTGAGGGGCTAAGGTTAGGAATCAACGATTCCAGGCTTGTGAATTTTACAGTAAGAGCAAAGGATGCTTTTGAGCGCGGTGAATACTATGCTGCTGCATCTTATTGCTTTAGGGCAAATGTTGAGTACAGGCAAAAGTCTTATCTTGAAAAGAACTTGTCTTTAGATGAGGTTGAATCCAGGCTCTCGCGCCTGTTGGTTGATTTGCGCTCTCTTGAAAGGAATGTTAAGACTAAGAATTTGAGCACTCTAACAGATCTCCAGACGTTTATGGCTGTTATGGAGAGAATAAACGAGGCTCGTGAGCTTGCAGGCTCAGTCTCTGATGCTTTGAAGAAAAATAAAACTGATGCTGTAGACTTGGCTTTTGCTGAGGAGAGGGCTTTCTCTGCAAAGACCTGGGCCAGGTTCTTTGATGGGACTGGTGGTAATTTTGAGGTTAATGTTAACTCTCTCAAAAGGGGATGCGCTGCAAAGATTTCAGAGGCAGAGGAGCGGTACAATTATGTTAGGAGCGTCATACCTAATGCTTTGGAGAATACTCGCGAAGATATCGATAAGGCTTATTCTCTTCTAAGAGATGGAAATTTTGCCCTGTGTCTTTATACTGCTTCAAAAGCAAAGTCTCAGGCAGATGTCTTGCTTGGTTTGATGGGCGTTGAGGAATCCCGATTTGACGATGTGATTGATTTGAAGTTGCAGGTTGCTCGCAACGCTTTGATGCGTGCTCAAGAGAATGGTGTTTTTCCGATCATCGCATACAGCTATTATGAGTATGCGCGGTCTTTGAGGGATTTTGACAAGGTATCCTCTCTTCTTTTTGCAGAGTATGCTTTGGAGCTTGCAAATCTTGATTTGTATTTTAAGAGTGCTCAGAAGGTTGTAACAGCGCCTGTGGAAAGTTATACGCTGTTTGATCTTGCAATTCTTTCTGCATTCGTGTTTGCGCTTGTAGTCTGTTATCTGCAGTCATTCAAAACCCTGCAAGCGCCGCCGAAACGACGCCTGCGAGGGAAAAAGAGGTGAT
>RFLK01000011.1 GCA_003694525.1 Candidatus Woesearchaeota archaeon | reverse complement strand
GGCTTATCGCAGGCACTTGCAAGGTTAAACGAAAATCTTATTAACAAGTTACTTTACAAAATTTGTAAAAGGTGATTGCAATGAAAAATAACAAATCTATGAACTTTTTGATAGCTGTAATGGCTTGCCTATTAGTTTTGAACTTGTACTTGACATTCAATTTGCAAGGCAGGCTTAACACTATAGAAGCAAATGGCCTGAAAAGCCAGGACAATGGTTTAATCAACAACCCCAACAATCCCAAATTTCAGGAGTTAGAGAGGTTGGAGGTTAGTTCTGACAATGATCCTGTAAAGGGCTCAGAAGATGCCCTTATTGAGATTGTTGAGTTCAGTGATTTCGAGTGTCCATTTTGCGCTCGCTTTTTCGAACAGACTCTTCCCCTGCTTGAAGAGAATTACATAAAAACAGGAAAGGTTAAGCTGGTTTACAGGGACTTTCCTCTGGGCTTCCATAAGAATGCTCAAAAGGCAGCAGAAGCTGCAGAGTGCGCTAACGAGCAAGGAAAGTTCTGGGAGTATCACGACAAGATATTCAGCAATCAGCAATCGCTTGATATTGCAAGTCTGAAGCAATACGCCAAGGATGTGGGATTGGATGCTTTAAAGTTTGATTCTTGTCTTGACTCTGGAAGGATGTCTGAAGAGGTAAGGGCTGATTCAAGAGATGGTGCGGGTTATGGCGTTACAGGAACTCCTACCTTTTTCATAAACGGAATAAAACTCGTTGGAGCCCAGCCGTATGAAGCGTTCAAGCAAGTCATAGAGCAAGAGCTTGAAAGACTAGGCTGATTATTCACTTTATTTTTTTCTCTTTTTTGACTTTGGTTTCTCGTGTTTTTCTGAAACCAGTGATCTTATTTCCGCTATTGTTTTCATATTCTTAAGATCTACTTGATAATCAAGCTCTGCTCTCAAATCATTAACCATGCCCTCTCTGTTCTGGCTTACCAATATGAATGTTGCAAGAATTATGGCTTCAAGAGAGACCACGAGTGTCAAAAAGCCAAAAGGGTAAGGGTCAAAGGGGTTTTTTGAGGCAAGGTTGTACCATATCCACAATGCGAACCATACGCAGTGTACATACACAAAGGTCATATTTCCGCAGAACGCAGTTATCTTGTCTGCAAGCTTGTCAGACCAGGTTGATTTTGAGTATATGTAGCTTTTAACATCGTGAATATGAGGGAGCAGGGTTTGCCTTGTTGGCTTCCACTGGTGTTTTTTCCCATCGCAATTGGGGCAGTTTGGCGCAATCTCGCCTTCAAGCAGTGATGTCCTCAGAGAGCATCTCGTGCAAGCGTATACTCTGTTCTCGGGGGATGCTTCTCCTGGCCTTAGCAATCCCTTCTTTTTTAATGCCATGATGCAACATAACAGCTAATATTATTTAAAATAATGCTTGTAATAGTCTATGCTTGAGCATATTCCTAAAATGAACACTGTTGCAACAAGCCATTTTGCAGAGTAGCCTGCAAGCCTGGTTATTAAGAATGCAAACTGGAGGGAGGATGTCGCCTTTCCTAAAAATCTGCTTTTCATCTTTTCTCGAGGGACTATAAATGCCAATGGGAGTACTGTTATCTCCCGTGAGAATATGGCTAAAAGTTCTAGGTTGGATATCTTTTGAGATATCAGGAAGGCTATGGCAACTGTGATTGTAAATACTTTATCGACAGCCCCGTCAAGCTGTTGTCCGAATTTGCTTGTCCCTGCTCTTCTGGCCACATAGCCGTCCGCAACATCCGATAATGCTGCAAGAGCTATGGCTAAAAGGGCAAGATATTTGTTGTCAGTGAGAACAAAGAATGCTGCAATAATTGCAAGCGGTATTCTTGTAAGCGATATAAGGTCTGCAGCCTTGAGCATTTTGAGGATTATCTTTCAGCATTATAAAAAGGTTAGGACTTGAACTGTTGCGTATCCTGCAAGGCCTGAGAACAGGGGTATTGCCAGATTGTCGCTGACTTTCATGAAGTTTTTTTCGACAAGCACGGTTGCAGCAGCCATTGCTGTTGAGATGATAATATTATTAGTCGCAAAAATTCCTGCAAGAGTGCACACAAGAAACGTGATCAGGTGCTCTTTTTTTCCTCTGAGTGCCCACGCAGTAAAGTCGCCATATACCATCATCATGTTTGCAGTTATTGATATTGGCTTTGGAAAGAATATGAACGCAAGTATCATTCCGATAAGGTAGAATGTTCCTTCGTGAATTCCTTCTCTCTCTTTTGGCCTTTCAAATTCCTTGTATACTGGAATGAGCAACTTGAAGTCTGCTATCAGAAAGTCTGCAGTTAATGCAAGGATCAATAAAATGAATAGTATTCTTGTCAGCTCAGCTATTGGAACTAAGTAATATAGAGCAATGACTGCTGTTCCAAATGTTATGTGCAAGGCCTTGCGCAAGTACTCGTGTCTTACCATTTGACTTTTCTTATTCCAAGTGCGTATCCTATTTGGTTTGCTATTATTGTAAGAAATATGCTTATTGAAGTTATGTATATTATGTTTGAGAATCCTATAAAGTGTATTGGGCTTGCAATTATTATTGCTCCTATAACATAGTCTAATTGGTCTATTATGTACCAGGGCTTTCCCGGTGCTATGCCCATTCTTCTTTTAAAGAATGATTTTACCGAATCTCCCAAAAGCGCGCCAAATCCAAGTGCAAATCCTATCTTTGG
>RFLK01000083.1 GCA_003694525.1 Candidatus Woesearchaeota archaeon | reverse complement strand
ATAAAGTGATGGACTGCCATAAGGACTAACACAACCGCGACCACAACGGTTCCCCATGCCCTGGAAGCATAGCCAAGGTAGCCTGCAAGCAAACCGCCGACGAGCTGTATTGCGCCAAGAGTTCTAGCGTTCATATTATCACCTCAACAAATCAAAAAATCAAGAATAATATAAAATTATCCCAAAGAACATCCCGTCTTCTCAGAGAGTTGTGCGAGTGTTTGAGTTCCAGAGACTCGCTCGCCATCACCAAATTCCCAGGTAGGATAGCTCTGAATTCCTGCAATCTTGCAAGCCTCAGTCTGCCCTGCCCTGTTAGGCAAGGAACACTCAACATAGTTAATTATGTCCCAACTTGCACCGAACATCCTTTTCTGCTCATTGCAATGCGGGCACCAGTAAGCGCCGTACATCTTAGCGCCAGAATCTGTTACGCACTGGGCAAAAGCAGAGTGCTCTGCAATTGCAGCACCGCTCACTCCCCCTCCTTTCAAATAAAAGAATCCTGCCGAGAGGACAATCAGAGCAAGCAATACTTTTGTTGACAACTTCATATTTTACAAAAAAAGTAAAACAATATTTAAAATTATCTGTTTTCAAGCAACCCTTATGGCTCGTTTTCCAAAACTTGAAAGTCCCGCAATATTAAGTCCAATGGCAGGCGTTACAGACGTTGCCTTCAGGACCCTTTGCAAAGAGCTTGGAGCAGGACTCACAGTCACAGAATTCATCAACAGCACAGGACTTGTCAGAGGCAACAAGACTGCAGAGAAGATGTTAAAAACAGACCCTGTCGAAAAACCTGTTGCAGTACAACTATTCGGAAATTCTGATGAAGACATAATAGAAGCTGCAAGGCTTGTTGAGGACAAGTTCGACATCATTGACCTTAACTGCGGATGCCCTGCCTGGAAAGTTGTGCGATCTGGCGCTGGAAGCGCTATGCTCAACAACCCCGAGAGGATAAGAAAACTCCTCTCAAAACTCACAAGCGCAACAAACACCCCCATAACAATCAAGATAAGAAAAGGCATAGATGAGGCGCACGTAAACGCTGTTGAAGTCGCACTTGCAGCACAAGATGCCGGCTGCTGTGCAATTGCAGTTCACGGAAGAACCCAAAAGCAAGGATACAAAGGAAAAGCTGACTGGAACATCATAAAAGATGTTAAAGAAAAAGTAAGCATACCAGTTATAGGAAACGGCGATGTATTCTCGCCGGAAACCTTCAAAAAAAGACTTGATGAGAGCGGAGTTGATGCCATTCTAATAGCCCGAGGAGCCATAGGAAACCCTGGAATATTCAAGCAGATAAAAGAATACCTCTCAAAAGGAGAATATGAGAAAGAGAGCTGCGCAAAACACTTCTCGAGATATTATTCTCTTGCAAAAAAACACTCGATACCTTTCAGCCAGATAAAAATGCAGGCAATAAACTTTGCAAGAGACTTCGATGGCGCTGCAAGAGCAAGGGAAGAGCTTGCGCGCGCTCAGTGCGAGGAGAAAATACTGGAAATATTTGATCGAATTGCGCAAACAGAATAGTACTTATTGTACGTTTATCATACCATTCTTTTTAAGAACCACAAAAACAATATTCAAAGAATGGCCAAACGCTACGAAGAGATGCCCTCTTATGATAGAGAACAGCTCGCAAGACATCCAACCATGAGCCCTCAAGAATACAAGGACAAATACAGCCAACGCAGAGATGAAACGCACATTTGGCTCAGACCAGGAGTCAAAATAGGCGATTTTAGGATATTGCGACAGCTCGGTCTTGGCGCAATGGCCCGCGTGTACCATGCAATAAACGAATCCGTGGGCATTGAAGTCGCACTGAAAGTTATGAACACCGTAGGAGATAAGGAGCTCAGAAAAAGATGGAAGAAAGAAGCGCGCTCATTATACCAACTATTGCTTAACGTGAACAACCCTTACATAGTAAAGATACACCACGCGGGCGAGTGCGAGGTGGGACCTGAAAGCGCGACAGGGCTTTTCCGCAAAACATCTTTGCCATACATTGCAATGGAGTACGTTCCAGGCCCTACATTATCGTATTGCTTGAAGAAGAACGCAATAGCTCCTCCGAGAATAAAAACATCCATTGAATTGGCATCAAAGCTGGCTACTGGAATTGCAGACATTCACGAAGCAGGAATAATACACAGAGACCTAAAACCTTCCAACATAATAATCTCAAAAGACAACAACCCGAAAATAATAGACTTTGGAATAGTCGAAATAGAAGGCGCGGCAGACCTATCACAAACCCTGGAGATATGTGGAACCATAGGCTATATGGCTCCCGAACGATTTGACAACTATGAATGCCCTGCAGGAGACGTCTACTCTCTTGGAATGACCCTGAGAACTATGCTTCTTGGACGCGATCCTGATATGCCGAAATCAAACCTTAATGACTTTATGAGCGTCAGAGAATTTTTCCTCAACAACAGGCCTGAGAGGCTTGAAAACCTTCTTCCAAGAGAGTACAGATTCATAGGGCCGATTGTCGATCAGATGATACATCCAGACCCTGACAGAAGGCCGAGCGCAAAAGACGCTTACAAACAACTCTCTTCACTCTCAAATAACCTTGAGTTGCGTCACGAGACGGTCAGAATGCCCGTAATTCAGAACAGGCAGACCTCGCTTGAATTTCTCGTCAATACTGCAATGAAAGACATAACAGATATAGAATTTGCAAGGCAAGTCGGTGAAATAGTTCTTGTAAGACCTGACGTGTACAAGAAGATCGTTGGAAGCAAGAACGTGGATAATAGAGTATACAAGAATGATTTTGACAACTCTTTAGAAGAAGTTATCCTGACTGCAAGAAAAGCGAACGGACTTGCACTAACAATAGGAAGGGGAAGCTCATCAACAATCAGGATCCCCAACGATAGAGTGTCAAGAAATCACGCCCAGGTGCGCAAAAAAGGAAGCTTGTCATACACGCTTAAAGACTTAAACTCTTCAAATGGAACATACGTTAATGAAGTGCCAGTCGATATAGCAGATATCAGTCACGGACACGTTCTTCGCTTTGGAGCAGATGCGGCATATGTATTCACCTTCTCGCACCTGCTCAGAAAAGAGATAAGAATAAGCGAGGGCGAAGTATTCTCTGACAGAACTGCGACAAAAGGCTATGCTCGTCCAGGAACAACCAAGAACACAACAAAGAAAAACGCAACCGACAACTCAGATGTTGCTTGATTGAAAAAATGCGCGATATTGAAATCACCGCAATGTTCTATCTTAACAAAAGCTCATTGAAGAAATTGAAATCTGGATGATGAACCTGGTGCTCCAGAATTAAATAGTCAAGAGAGCACTTGTTCACCTTGCTAAATTTAGACAGAAACTGCGCTATCTTATTTTCAGGAACTTTAACTCCAATTTTT
>RFLK01000082.1 GCA_003694525.1 Candidatus Woesearchaeota archaeon | reverse complement strand
TTGTGAGCTTTTTTGTGTTTATATCTATTCTTGATAGCCTGATTCTTTTTTGAGGGGATAGATAGTATGCGCTGAGAACCAGCCTGTGCAGTCCCTTATTTGTTCTGAAAGCCCCACTCAGTCTTTTGCTATCGTCTATGAGCTTCCACGGGTGTTCTCTTTTTGCATCCTCTATTGTCAACAGCAGGGCAAGGCCTCCTTCCGATTTCAGGCTCTCCTTGTCAGCTTTTGAAAAGCATCTTGAAGGTTCTGCCCATCCTTCTTTTGTTCTTATTTTTATGTGGCTGTGGTAGTTGCCAAGAAGGGCCTCTTCAGAAGAAGTTAGTATTTCAATCCTGTCAAAGTCTAAGCGTTCAGGGTTGACTTCGCTTGGTTTTCTTATGGCGCTCACAATAGGTTGCGCTGATGTTATTATGTAGTTTTTTTCCTCGCAGATGCCGTATATGAGCCCGTAGACTTCCCTGTGGTCTTCAAGTGCAGAGCGCAGCATGGTCACAAGTGGTTCTTTTTCTATGCGCGTTCTCATAAACGGGAGAGAAAGCAGTCTTTTTTTTAAGTTATGTTAATATTTTTTTTAATATCCGATAAGCAGGGTGTCCGGATCCGAGAGGTGTGCTTTTATCTCATTTACAAATTTTGCAGCAAGCGCTCCATCTATTATTCTGTGATCAAAAGATAAGGATAATGGGAGCATCTTTCTTGTTGAAAACCCGCTCTTTCCTGGAACTGCAACATCTTGCATTCTACCTATTGCAAGTATTGCGCACTCTGGAGGGTTTATTATTGGCGTTGAGAAGATTCCGCCTATGCTTCCAACATTTGTTATTGTGAAAGTTCCTCCCCGCATATCTTCTGGTTTTATCTCTCGGCTTCTTGCAAGCTGGGCCCGTTTCCATATGTCTTTTGCAATGTCAAGGATTGTTTTCTCGTTTGCTTTCTTAACTACTGGAACCATAAGTCCGTGGGGGGTGTCCACTGCTATTCCTATGTTGTAATATTGTTTCAGTATTATCTCTTGTGTGTTATCATCAAGGCTTGAGTTTACGTATGGAAATTCTTTTAATGCAAGGCACACTGCTTTGACTATGAACGGCAGTAGAGTGAGTTTCACTCCTCTCTCTTGCGCTTTTTCCTTCTCTTTTTGCCTTATATCCCAGAGTTTTGTCACATCTGCATAGTCCATATGGGTGACGTGAGGAGTTCCCCTCTGGCTTTGGATCATCCTTTGCGCTATCGTTTTGCGTATTCCTCTCATCTGGACGCGAAGAACTCTTCCAAAGGAATCAAAGCCTATGCTCGGGCCTTTTCCTTCTTTTTCTTTTTTTCCGCTTGCAGCTCTGACATCGTCTTCTGTTATTCTTCCTTGAGGACCTGTTCCTTTTATCAGAGTTATGTCAACGCCCATATCTTTTGCAAGTTTTCTAACTTTAGGAAGTGCTTTAACTTCCGCGCCCCCCATCTCTTCTTCTGGCGCTTCTTCAAGAACTCCCATAACTGTTGATGATTCACTCGCTCTCTTCGCGCTCGCTCGTTCTCTTTTTTCCTTTTTTATTTCTTTTTCAGATTTTGCTCTAAGGCCTTCTATTCTCTCCCCCTTGTCCGCTATTGTGCAGAGTGTTTCTCCTACTTTTACCGTATCGCCTTCTTTAGCGTTTTTCTTCTGCAGAATTCCCGTCTTTGGGCTTGGAACTCTCACAAGTGCCTTGTCAGTTTCCAGCTCCAGTATTTCCTGGTGCTCTTCTACAAGATCGCCTTCTTTTACGAGCCACTTTACTATTGTCCCTTCTGCTATGCCTTCTCCAAGATCCGGAAGTCTGAATTCAAATGCCATCTTTTGCTTCTGTTTTTGAGATTTTTTCAGGTTTCAACATCTAAAAGCCTATCACCTTTTTTACTGCTTCTATTATCTTCTCTGCATTTGGAAGGTAATAGTTTTCGAGTTTGAATAGGGGATATGGAACATCCGGCCCTGTTACTCTGAATATTGGCGCTTTCAGAGAGAGTATTGCTCTCTCTTGTATTCTTGCTGAAATTTCCGCTCCAAATCCCAGAGTGCGCGGGGCTTCGTGGACTATTACTGCTCTTCCTGTTTTTTTGACGCTCTCGATTATTGTTTTGTAATCGCAGGGCGAGAGCGTTCTGACATCTATCACCTCGCAGTCAACTCCCGCGCTTTCAAGCTCTCTTGCCGCTCTCTCCGCCTCTCTTACCATTGCGCCCCAGGAGATTATTGTGCAATCCTTGCCTTCTCGCACTATCTTCGCCTCTCCTATCGGTACCGTGTATGAATCATCTGGTATCTCTTGTTTTATTGCCCTGTATATTCTTTTGGGCTCCATAAATATCACCGGGTTTGGATCTTTTATTGCTGAGATCAAGAGCCCTTTGGCATCGTATGGGTTGCTTGGAACAACTACTTTCAGCCCTGCAGTGTGTATGAAGTAAGTTTCTGGCGATTCGCTGTGATGCTCTAATGCTCTGATTCCGCCCCCGTATGGGAATCTTACTACTATTGGGCAGGTTATGTTTGATCTTGTTCTTGTTCGCATTCGCGCAGCGTGAGAGAATATCTGGTCTAATGCAGGATATGTAAACCCGTCGAATTGTATTTC
>RFLK01000081.1 GCA_003694525.1 Candidatus Woesearchaeota archaeon | reverse complement strand
CTCATTATCAAATGCTGAGAGCACTCTTTTAGTCATCTCTTTTCTTGATGACTTGAAACGCGAGTGAACAGATGCGACAACAACATCGAGCTCTCCCAATACCTTATTTGAAAAATCAAGAGAGCCGTCAGGCAATATATCAACTTCAGCACCCTTCAATATTTCAATATCCACTTTCTTTTGAGCATTCTCTATTGCAGAAATATACTTTTTCAGCCTGGCCTCATCCATTCCGTGCGCTATCCTCTCACTTTTAGAATGATCTGTTATCGCAACGTACTTGTAGCCAAGATCCTGCGCTGTGCGAGCCATAACTTCAATCGAATGAGCGCCATCACTCCACTTAGTGTGAACCTGCAAGTCTCCTTTGATATCGGAGAGCTCAACCAGTTTTGGAAGAGCACCCCTGCTTGCAGCCTCAATCTCACCAGTGTTTTCTCTAAGCTCTGGAGGAATCCACTCAAGACCCAACTTCCTGTATATCTGCTTCTCATCTTTTCCGCAAACAAACTTGCCATTCTTGAAAAGGCCGTATTCTGAAAGCTTGAAACCCTTCTCGATAGCTATCTTTCTAACCGCAACATTGTGGTCCTTGCTTCCAGTAAAATAGAGAAGAGCAGATCCGAAAGACTTTCTTTCAAGAACTCTGAGGTCCATCTGCAGTCCGCCTTCAAGAACAACAGTGCATTTCGTATTGCCCTTTGCAAGAATTGAAGAGACATCAGGCATGCTTGCAAAAGCATCTATCACCTTCTTAGGCTTTGAACTTATGACAAGAATGTCAACATCGCCCACTGTCTTTTTCATTCGGCGAATACTTCCTGCAAGCTCAACACGCTCAACTCCGTCAACACGCTCAAGGAAAGACTTGACATTGCGCGCAAGAGGCAAAACGAACCCCAAAAGCTTTCTCTCAGAACCCTTCTCAAGAAGCCTCAAACCCCTCAATATGTCCTTCTCGCTCTTCTCACCAAAACCCTGAAGGGCGCATATCTTGTGCGAGATTATTGCCTTTTTCAAATCCTTCAAATTATTAATTCCCAATTCCTTTTGCAATCTGAGAACCTTTTTCGGCCCAAGGCCGGGAACGTCCATAAGCTTCTCAAAGCCCTTTGGCATACCCTTTATCATACGCTCGTATGCGCGCATCTTTCCGGTTTTCAAGAACTCCTCTATCTTTTCGGAAAAACTCTTTCCAATTCCAGGGATGTCCTCGAGAGCACTTCGACCGCCCTGCGCGTAAACCTGCTCTATTGGAGTTCCCAGGGACTCTATTGCACGCGCAGCTCTCCTGTAAGCTTGAGGCTTCCACTCAACACCCCTCATAGCATAAACATCTGCAATTTCCCTGAACATACGAGCAATTTTCTGGTTCTTCATCTCTTTTCCAGGAACTTTCTTGCCCTGATCAACACCTCTTTTGCAGATTTGTAAGTAGCCTTCTCTATCGCATCATCCCAGTCGAGCCATGCAAAATCTTTGTGCTCATAGCTGAGCTTAACTTTTGAGTTGAGAGGTCGCGCAATATAAAAATCAACGTCCTTTGACACCAACTTGCCTTGCTTTTTGTAAAAGTAATGTATGCGGGTGTGAAAACCTTCAATTATAACCCCTCGCAGTCCAGTCTCTTCAAACAATTCGCGCAAAGCAGCAGCCCTTGGCTCTTCCCCTCTCTCAATGTTCCCTTTAGGAAGATCCCAATGCCCTGCACAATAGAGCAATAATAGAACCTTGCCATTGCGGACAACAACAACTCCCGCGCTGCGCTCGCGAATCATAAGAGAAAAGAAGAAGGAAGACTATAAAAACATCTCGCAAGCACTCCGCAAGCATTAAATAATAACCCTTGCTGAAAAATATCATGAAATTGCGCTATGCAACACTTGTGATTCTGGTTCTCATACTAATGGCTTTAATGGCTTCGTGCGCAGAGCAAAAGCCAAGCAAGGCAAAGCAAATAGCTCAAGAAATACTCAAGCAAGCAGAAGAGAAGGCGCAAAAGAGCATAGATAAGGCAATATCAGAGGATGAGGCAAATGCAGGCCAGCAAGAACAGAAAAGTGAGCGCGAAGGGAAAGATAAGGAGAAAAACGAAAAAACACAAATTACAGGAGAGGAGAGCTTAATACAATCAGAAGAGGCTGGCGAAGTCGCTGATGATGCGAACAAGACCTTGACTGAAGTGTCAGGAGATACAGGCGAGAGAGACAATCAAAGCCAGACAGTCCAGACTATAATTGAAGAGGAGAATCAACAAGACAATGGAGAAAAAACAATACCTGCAAGCGCTATGAATGAACTATTGACTGTATTTGAGAGAAAAGTTTCAAGCTACTCATTCACTCAC
Organism: Candidatus Woesearchaeota archaeon; assembly: GCA_003694525.1. Classification (GTDB taxonomy): domain Archaea; phylum Nanobdellota; class Nanobdellia; order Woesearchaeales; family ARS49; genus J152. Next base: position 1,590 of record RFLK01000081.1, on the reverse strand, counting down.
AACTCAAACAAATATTCAGTGAAAGGCGAGAGGTACAGGATAATACTCGAAGCGCCCAACCAAAAACACAGAATAACAATCAACGGCACAGAATACGATACTTTCATATACGATACAATATACGTTGACAGGACAGCCAAGACAGCTCTTGCATATTGCGAGGGGTGGAGCAGTGAAGTCAACACTCAATGCGCCAAATACGAAATATACGATCTGCCTTTTCGACTCAACTTTGAAGATAACGACATAAAACTGCCTGAAGACTGGCTGTTTGACTACCTTGACCTACCCCCTCGCAGCGTGTCAAAGGACAAATATTATGTAAACGGAAGACAGACTTGGAAGATTGACTTTGAAGGAGCAGTCATCTTTTTCGACCCGAAAACAGGGCTTGCAATAAAATCAGAGCAAATAAAAAACTCAAAACTCGAAACAAACACTTACGATAAGCTCTCATCAAACACAGTGAGAGATATTGATGTGATCCACAGGAGCAAGAGCGAGATACTCTCGCAAGAAACATTCTATAAATGATATAAATGAACAAGCTGGAAAAAATAGAGCAGGAAGTAAAGTTGTGCAAGAAGTGCAGGCTGTACAAGAGTGCAAACAAGGCAGTTGCAGGGGAAGGGCCTGCAAGTGCAAAAATAATGCTGATAGGCCAGGCTCCAGGCAAAGAAGAGGATAGGACTGGAAGGCCGTTTGTTGGAAGAGCGGGAAATTACCTTGACCAAAAACTAAAAGAGGCAGGGGTCGACAGGAAAAAAATTTTCATAACAAGCGTTGTAAAACACTATCCTCCAGGCAACAGAAAACCAAGAGCAGACGAGATAAAAGCCTGCAAAGGATACCTTCTAAGACAGATAGAAGCAATAAATCCAAAAATAATCGTATTGATGGGAAATGTTGCAAGCGAAAGCCTGAAAGAAGAGGAGGCAATTTTGGGAAAGAAAATAATCAGAACCTGCCACCCTGCAGCCGCGATGAGATTCCCCGAGATGGGAGAGAAATTCACACGAGCGATGAAAACTCTCAGAAGAGCAGCAAAAGAATTATAAACTTTCACAGAGCGATCAAAAAATATGGCCCGAGATCAGTTTGACAAGGACCTTGAAGAATACCTGCACGCAAGACGCGCAAGCAAAAGCTTTCGCAACTACATCTCATCAATAATGCCCAATAAAAGAAAAACTGAAGGGATCAAAAAAACAGCATCAGAAGCGCTGGAAGATGAGCAAAAGGTTCAAAAGCAGGAAGCCAAGGCAAGAGAAGAACACAATCAACACAGTCAAGAAGATAAAGCTTCAAGCAAAAAAGATAAAGACGCTTTGAATAGCGAAACAAAAAGAGAAAGCATATTCTCCAGGATTTTCAAAAAGGATGAAAGCGAAAAAATATCAGAGCTTGAAGATCAAAAAAAGCAGGCAGTCGAAGATCTGAAAGAAGTTGCAAAAATAGCGCTTAAAGCAATAAAACAACTTCCAGAAGAAGATCTGAGGTTCTTCAAAACATCGCCTGACTTTGCAAGATTAAAATCAATACTTGAAAAACACAAGCTGATCAAATAAGAAGGCTAATTCCAAAGCCTAT
>RFLK01000080.1 GCA_003694525.1 Candidatus Woesearchaeota archaeon | reverse complement strand
GAGAAAAAGCATTGCTCCAAGCTTTTCCTCCTCAAACCTTCTGGCGTGCTCTGAGAAATCCTCATTGAATATGTTATCCCCTAAAATGACCGCAAGACTCTCACCTGATGCGACATTCTCTACAAGCCCGAGCGCTTGAGCTATTCCGCCAGCTTCCCTTTGAACCTTATAAGTAAAATCAACGTGAGGGTGAGCGTTTGCAAGATAGTTCATAATCAAACCAGCGTGCTCTGCCCCAACAACAACAATAATGTCCTTGATTCCGATGCGCAGAAGCGTTGCAAGAGGGTATTCTATCATAGGATACTGACCCACCGCAACAAGATGCTTATTCAAAACTATCGTGTGACGTCCAAGACGCGTTCCGCGCCCCCCTGCAAGAATAACACCCTTCATTTAAACCTCTGATAACAGATAAATTTATAACAACTCAATAAAATAACCAATATATTATTTTTACTCCTTATTTTGAAGTCATAATCTCAACCACATCCCTGTGCTTTAAAAGCGCATCCCTGCCTATCTTGCGCTTGGTTCTAACATCAATTGCAGCAACAAAATTCTTTGCAAGGTCGGTGTGAATTCTCTGAGCAAAATCAAACGCAGTGCTGCCAGAGGGAAGAAGAAAACAATCAGGCAATATATTCCCATGCTGATCCCCCAGCTTGCCAACACCCCCCGGGAAAACAGCAATATACTTCAAAAGCTCAAACACTACAGAATCAAGAGCCTTCTGAACACCAGTTCCACAATACTTTTCCAGAACGTTCGACCTCATAAAATCCAACGCACGTTGCTGCTCCTCACTAACAGTACCGATAACATCAAAAGACCGATCTCCAGGAATGTAATCTATAAGACTCTTATTAGCAGCCTCCTTTAGAGCAAGCTCTGTATCCGCACTTGCGGGAATAATCAGATAATTTGGAAAAAGCTCCCTGCACCGCCTAAGATTATCATCAGCGCCTGGCAAGTCCATCTTATTTGCAACAATCAACATAGGCTTTGTCCTTCTCCTTATAAGAGATGCAAGCTCTTGCAAAGAGTCAGCACTCCAAGCCATAGGCTTTTTTGAATCAAGAGCAAGCTCTGAGATGGCAGACTTTACAATATCCTCGGTCACTTTCAAACCAGAGAGCTGTTTTGAAATCGCCAAGACAACATCTCCCTGCCCCTGCTGAACCTGCCTTGCAAGACGATCCCACCCCTTGCGGACAAGCCCTGCAATCCACATATCAATTTCAGTCTCCAAAAAACGAATATCAAATGCAGGATCATAACCTTGAGACGGCTCGCCCTTCTCATTGGTAGTTCCGCTCATATCAACAACATGAATAAACGCGTCAGCTTGCCTTAAATCATCAAGAAACTGATTTCCCATACCCTTGCCTTCACTGGCACCTGGAACAAGACCTGCAACATCCATAACATCAACAGGAACAAAACGCTGACCACCAATGCAAGCCCCTATGCGAGGGTTGCACTGCACTCCGAATTCCTTGCAAACACAATCAATACGGACAAAACCGATGCCCTGGTTGGGCTTTATGGTAGCGAACGGGTAATTTCCTATGAGAACATCAGCTGCAGTCAGAGCCTTGAAAAAAGTACTCTTGCCAACATTGGCCTTTCCTACAATACCTATGAGCATCAAACGCAGAGCTAGGAGCAGAGCTAAAAAACTTACGATAAGAACAGTACAACACCCTTATAAATAAGAAAGGCATACTAATTGAAAAATGGTCTACCAACACCCTCACGACTACCCAGTAAGACACAGATTCTTAGGAGTTGAAGCGATAGAATGCGCAAACTGGCAAATAAATGCAAAAGACAAGTTCAATTTAGGATACCTATACGCGCAACTCAAGGACTGGGCAGTTGAGAGCGGATGGGCGCCGCGCAGCGAGATCAAATTTCCAGAAACGCTATACGTTCAACGCGAAAGCTCATACGGGAAAGAGATGAGAATTCGCTGGAGGCTACACAAAGATCCTGGAGATAAGACAAAACTATTCACTTACAAGATGGACCTTGACTTCTACTTTCTCGGAATAAAAGATGCAGAGATAGTGTACAAAGGCCGCAAAATAAAAACAAACAAAGGAAGCTTTGAGCTGATAACAAAAGGATGGCTAATAATAGACGCCGAAAAAAAATGGGGCAAGGGAATATGGGCGAGTGTAAAAAAGCGCCTCCTTCAAAAAGAGCTTAAAAACAAGAGAGACTACCACTTCGGCCAAGTTTACCAGCAGAGCTATGCGCTTCGAGACTTTGTTATGCGATACTTCAAACTCGAACCAGCCTGGCTTGGAGGGGCCACTCCCGGATTTGAACACACAAGAAGCATTGATTAAGAGAGTTGCAACAGAGCATTAAACAGAGCATTATATTTATAAAAGCATATAACTGAATATGAAGAATGGGCAGCGAGACAGTATTCACGATGTACATAAAACATCGCGGATTCTTCAACCAAAAAGAACTTGTTGAGACAATCCAAAACTGGCTGTCAATGAACGACTACTTCAGCAACATAGTATACAAGCAAGGAAGCGGAGAGATTGGCAAAGAATTATTCTGTCAAATAGAGAGCGAGAAAAACGTGACAGAATACGTGAAATTCAAACTTGACACGCTAATAAGAACAAGCAACGTTACGACAATCGAAG
>RFLK01000079.1 GCA_003694525.1 Candidatus Woesearchaeota archaeon | reverse complement strand
TTACAAAAAACCCTTTGAGAAAAATTCCAACAGCGCACCAAGCAATAGCAATTGCAAAAGAGACAAAAACACCACTCCACCCAGAATATACAGCATACTGGAAACTAATAACACCCGAACAGCTAAAAGAACTATTGCACTGGCTGGACGAGGCAAAAATACACACCACAGAGAGAGGCGTTGAGAAAATAATCCTCCCAATAAGACAAGCCAAAAAAACCCTTGAAGATGCAGGAATAGAACACTCAGTTGCAAATTCTGAATTTGTAATAATAACAAACCCGTGGGCAACAGTACTTGAAAAGATATTCTGCTTAACACAGAACAAACCAAGCGAACTTGCAGCAAAAATGCAAGGAGAAGACGCTCTTGAGAAGATAAACTCCATATCAGAAATAAAACAAAGAGACAAGGCAGGAACATTCATAGGCACAAGAATGGGAAGACCTGAAAAAGCAAAACAAAGAGAGCTTACAGGCTCACCACACGTAATATTCCCCGTCGGAGAAGAAGGCGGAAGGCTCAGATCATTCCAGAGCGCGCTTGCAGCAAGAAAAGTGACAAGCACATTCCCATTCTTCTACTGCAAAAAATGCGACAACAAAACAGTATTCAGAAAATGCGAGCTGTGCGATATTAAAACAACCCAGCTATACAACTGCAAAAGATGCGGACTTCTACCCAAAAAAGAATGCGATGAGCACGGACCGTGCGATTCTTGCGATACAAGAGAGATAGACATAAACAAGTACTTTGAGAGCACGCTCAAAAAAATGGGACTAAAACAATACCCTGACCTGATAAAAGGAGTGAGAGGAACAGTAAACTCAGAACACATACCAGAACACATCGCAAAAGGAATATTCAGGGCAAGATACGGAGTGCACGTGTACAAAGACGGAACCACACGTTACGATATGACTCAATTACCAATGACGCACTTCAAACCCTGCGAGATTGGAGTTAGCATAGAAAAACTAAAAGAGCTCGGATACAAAAAAGACATAAACGGGAAAGAGCTTGAAAGAGAAAACCAAATACTTGAAATAAAACCCCAAGACATAGTCCTCCCAAACCCGCCAGAGAGCCCGGATAGCGGAGCTGCAGAAGTTCTTGCAAACGTTGCAAAATTCGTAGACGATACGCTAGAGCACCACTACGGCCTTGAAAGGTTCTATAACATAAAAAACCCGAAAGATCTGATAGGACATTTGACCATAGCATTAGCACCCCACACAAGCGCAGGAATAGTCTCAAGAATAATAGGATTCTCAAAAACGCAAGGGCTGCTCGCGCACCCTTTACTGCACGCAATAACAAGGCGAGACTGCGATGGCGATGAGGCTTGCGTGATACTCCTTCTCGACGCATTCTTGAACTTCAGCAAAAAATACCTGCCATCAAGCAGAGGGTCGACAATGGACACGCCCCTTGTTCTGACAAGCATATTAACTCCAACAGAAGTGGACGATATGGCCTTTGATGTAGATATAGAGTGGAAATACCCCTTGGAGCTTTATCAAGCAGCGCTCGAATACAAAGCCCCATGGGATGTGAAAATAAATCAGATACAAGCACACCTGGGCAAGCCAACCCAATATGAACAAATGGGCTTTACACACGACAACGGGAACATAAACATGACTGTTGCGTGCAGCGCATACAAAACACTACCATCAATGCAAGAAAAGCTCGAAGGCCAGATGGACCTTGCAGTAAAACTCAGATCAGTAAACGAATCAGACGTTGCCCAATTAGTAATAGAAAAACACTTTCTAAAAGACACCAAAGGAAACTTAAGAAAATTCTCACAACAAATGTTCAGATGCGTCAAATGCAACGAAAAATTCAGAAGACCTCCACTTGCAGGCAAATGCACAGCGTGCTCAGGAAAAATCATATTCACAATAAGCGAAGGATCGGTCGTAAAATACCTTCAGCCAACAATAGATCTTGCAGAAAAATACAACGTCACACCATATTTGAAGCAAGTAATAGAATTGCTGAGACTCAGAGTTGAAGGAGTATTCGGAAAAGACCCTGAAAAACAACTAGCCCTTGGCGACTGGTTCTAAGCAAAACTACTCCTGAACTATGACAGCCTGCGCGTGAGGAACGCCTTGCACCTTAATTATGTGGCCCTCATCAATAACACCCTCTTCAATCCCAACCCTGACAGCACTCTCTCCAACAAGATTAACACCATCGGCGTTGCGAACAAGATCACCAACCTCTGACCTGTCCCTAACCTCGCCATTATAAAAATCACCACTCAAATCCAACCTAACCCCATTCTCCTCAAGAACCTGCCCTAAAAGAGAAGAATCACAAACTGCCACAATCGTTCTATCCTGCTTTGTGTGAACCTTAACTGTCAAGCTCATATTTTCGATTTTACCGGATGCTTTGCCCCACACGCGCTACATTTCAAATAACTCAAACCACCAGTCTCCTTTGAAATTTCAGTATCAGGCTTTCCACAATCAGGACACAAAACAAAATCATGAGCATACCTTCTAATCTTCTCATTAATCCTGCTTGCAGGGATCTTGCTTCCAAGAACCAATAGACCAGACTTCTTTATATCACCAGGAGTTGCAAGCTCCTTTAGAACATACTTTAGCAGATGATCAACAGGCCTTCGCAAAACACCTGCAATCTGCTGAAAATTAACAATGACCGTCTTATTACCCTCTATGTGCCCCCTGACCTTAGGAATTTCAAAACGCTCCTTTTCAAAAACACTCTCAGGCAACTGATCACGAGCGCGCTTTAACAACTCAACATAATCCATAACCTAAAAAATCAAACCAAGGATATTTAAATGTTGCTGAAAAGCAAAACTACTGGTTGCAGAAAAAGTATATAAACACTCCAATAAG
>RFLK01000010.1 GCA_003694525.1 Candidatus Woesearchaeota archaeon | reverse complement strand
CCTTTTTCAACATTGTCAAATATTTGCTCGAATGTTCCTGGAAGTATCTGCGCTGGATCGATATTGTTTATTATATAGACGTCATAGTAGTCTTTTGGAACAACTGGCGGCTCTGTTATGGTGACTGCAAAGTCCGATGATGCGAGAAGGGCTGTTTTGAGGAAGACGCTTTCATTGTTTGTTATGAGAAGAACTCTTGTTCTCCCTTCTTTTGGTGCTGCCAAGTATGCTATGTTGTCTTCGGCAAGATCGTCTTTTGTTTCAAGTTTTATCTTTGTGGTTCCAGGGGGTGTTTTGAAAGAGTAGGTTTCTGTTGATTCTGGCGGTATTTCGAGTGTTGTCCTGCTGGCGCCTATTGATAATTGAACGCTTTTTCTTTTTTTGTTGTAGTTTTTAACGTAGATTGTTGTCTCTTCATTTGCCGCATCAATTTTTACTATTCCTGTGTTCTCTTTTCCATCAGAGCCCACGTTTACAAAATCTACGACTATATTTTTGCTCTCAAGAACTGCTTTTGCAACGTCTGGATTCTGGCCTCCTGTGTTGACAAAATCAGAGATCACAACTACTCTGCCCTCAGATCCTAGTGTTTCTCCTGCAAGTATTATTGCTTCTCCAAGGTGGGTTGGGGTGTCTCTTGCTCTCAGGCTATTCAAAAAGCGTATTGTCTCCTCAGCTGTTGCATCTTTTAGTGCAAGGTATGGGGTTTGTTTTGCAAGTATTATGCTGTTTTTTGATCCGAGCACTCTTTTTGCTTGTTGTATTGCAAGGTCGAATCTTGTCGTTCTGCCTTCTTTTGTGTGCATGCTTGCGGACACGTCAAGAACTATTACTGTGTTGCTTGCTGTTACATCGTGTTCGTATGTTGAGTAGGGGTGCGCAAATGTTAAGAGAAGTGCGCTGAGAGCGATCAGCTGTATCAGGAATAGCCAGTCGTGCGTTATTTGTCTCAGAAAGCTGTTGAGCCTTCTTGATCCTGAGCTTTTGAGAAAGAACATCAGGCTTGGAACTGCCATAACTGTTGGTCGGGGCCTGATAAGGTATAGTATTATTAGCGGTACAAGTCCTAAAAGGGCCCACAGGCCTGCGGGGTTTTCTATTTGAAAAGGTGCCGCCATCCGTTTTTGTTTGTTGTTTCTCTATTTATATATGTTGTGCACAAGAAGAACACTGATTTTTCTCTTTTTGAGGCATTTAATCTTCTATCTTGTATTTTGGGTATGTTCCTTCTCTCATGAACACTTTCGTGATTCTGATGCAAGTGCCCTTTTCGGATTCCATCATCTGATTGCTGCTCATAAATGCTGTTCCTAATGCGACAAGCTCTTCTTTGAGGGTCATAACTGCCACAAGGTCGTCTTTCTCTATTCCTGTGTTCAGTTTTGCAACTCCTGGAATGTTAAGGCTTGCGCCATGGCACAGGCTGTCGACCGCAGAGTCCAGAACCCAAACTTTTGGCAAGTGTTCTACTCCTGCCTCTGCTGGTTTTATGCAATGCCTTAAGAATGTGTCGTTGTTCTCTTCCTTCCAGTATGCGTAAGCATCTTCCAGCTCTTGCAAGGTTATCCAGTCCTTGTCTGTGAAAGGGCCTGCTTTTGTTCTTATAAGCTCGGCCATATGTGCTCCAACGCCCAGTTTTCTTCCTATATCGTGGCAGAGTTTTCTGATGTACGTGCCTCCCTGGCATCCAACTTTAAATAGAACGTCCCTGCCTTCTATTTCGAGTATTTCAAGGTAGTAGATTTTTCTTTTTCGCAGGCGTCTTGCAACTGCGCTTTTGACAGGTGGAAGCTGTTCTATCTCTCCTTTGAATTCTTTTAGAGTTTCAAGGAGTTTGTCCTCTGAGACATCATTGTGAATGTGCATTATGCAGACGTATTCTTTGCCTGCTGGCAGTAGCGCCTGAACTATTCTTGTTGCTCTGCCAAGAGCTACTGGAAGAACGCCTGTAACTCCCGGATCAAGTGATCCGCCGTGGCCTGCTTTTTTTATGTGAAGTATTTTTTTGACATAGTCAGAAGTCATATGCGATGTTGGGCCTTTTGGTTTGTTTATGTTTATGATGCCGTAATTTATTAGTTCTGAGGTGGGCCTGTTCTCTGGCTTTGATCCGAATGCAGGATCTGTTTCTGCTTTTTGTTTTACTAGTATTTCTCTTTGTTCAAGCTCAAAGGGTAGTTTCATTGTTAGGTGAAAACCTGCTTCATTTAAAGGGTTGATGGTTATTTTTGCAAAGAATTAGGTGAAGTTTACTCTTTTCCTTTCTGTTCTGAAGCGGGTTTTTCAGAGCCAGAGCTGGTTTGTTTCTGGTCAGGTTTTTGTTTCTGCTCAGTTTTGTTTTGATTGCTACTCTCACTTTCAGGCTCTTTTTCTTTTTCTTGTTTAGCGGGCCGTTCTTTTGGAACTTCCTTTGATTTTTCTTTTGGCTCTTCTTGCTTTTCTTTTAACTCTTCTTGTTTCTTGTTTTCTGCTTGTTTTTCTGGAGCGCTTTTTGCTGATTTTTGAGCTGTTCTCTCTTCACTTTTTGTTGTTTCACTTTTTGTTTCTTGCCCGCCACTGCTCTCCTTGCTCTCAACTTTGGTCTTCTGTCCTTCAGGGCTCTTTTCTGTCTTCTTTTCTGCTTTCTTTTCTGTTTTCTCAGGAGCGCTTGCGCCGTAAAGTTCTGCGCGCACTGTTCCAGAATCGTCTTTTATTGCATTTACCCTGACTTTTCCTGGCGGGTTTTTTATGCCGTCTTTCCAGACTTCTTGATTGAGATGCAACCCTATGCGCACATCCTCGCTTTTCATATGTCTTGCAAGAAATTCCTTGACTGCTCTTATCGCTCTTTTAGCTCTTTTGTATTTTGGAGCGCGCAGCCAGAATTTGCGCAAGGGTATTGTGTATGTGCGTTCAAGTGCCATTTTCAGACCTTCAATTTTGTTCTTCTCCAGCTTCTCTTAACTTTAGTTAGTGCTGCAGGGTGCACTCTGCGGCCTTTTCCAAATACTTTAGGTATCAACCAAAAGGGCGCATAGCGTGTTTGCCTCATTCTCTTTATGAGACGTTTTTTTCTCGCGTAGTGTTTTATGCTGGACATTTATTTCTTCTCCTCTGTCTTTTGTTCCGGCGTCTGCTCGGCCTTTTGTTCAGTTTTCTGCTCAGTCCCCTGCTCAGGTTTTTGTTCAGTCTTTTGCTCAGCCTGTTCAATCTTCTGTTCAGGTTTCTTCTCAGTCTTCTCAGCTTTCTGTTCTCTCTCTTTCTTTTTCGATTTGGGTTTTGATTTTGAGCTACTTGCTTTTTCCTTGCTTGTATCGCTCTTTGAAGCGCTTTTTTTGGCTTTTTTCTTCAAAGACTCTGCTTTTTCTTGCGCCTTTTCACTCTTGGTTTCGCTCTTGGCTTCTTTTTTCTGGACTTTTGGAGCCTTTGCAGCCTCTGGCACTGTGAGGGGGTTTTCTTTGAGCAGCTCGCGCGCAACTTCCTCAAGCAGTTTGTGTCCTTTTGGAGTTGTCACCCTTCCTTTGTGGACTCCTTTTTCTGCTTGACTTGCAAGCCCTGCTGCCTCAAGTTGTTGCAATACTTTTCTTATTATGTTTCCTGAAGCAAGAGCGAACCTGTCCGGCTTGTGTCCTCTGTTTTTGCGCCCTCCATAGTGCACTCTCAGCTTGCTAACTCCGATGGGGCCGAGTTTGTGTATCTTGCGCAAGACCGCTGCTGCGCGTATGTGCCACCAATCGTCTTGTGTTGGTTGCCTCTCTCTATTGTGGCCTGTTTTTACAAAAGGAGCCCAGTTTGGAGGCGTTATTTCTTTTTCGCTTTTTAGCCTTTCAGCTACTTTGATTATGAGCTGTGTTGGATTGACGTCATATACTGCCATTGTTAACCTCTCGGTTTACATTGGGTGTCTCAAGGATCACCCAGAATAATTCTACGGGAATGCAACCCATTTATAAATCTTGCGTTCAGTATTGAATATCAGAGCTCTCAGCCTGCTCTGCTGTTGCTCTGCTGTATATCGCTTCCATTATATGGGCAAGCTCGGGATGGACTTCTTCGTTTTTTGCTATCATTTCGAGTACGACTGGAACTGAAAACCACCTTCCGGCTATTGCAAGGTTTGGGTTTATTGGAATTTTTCCATCAGCTTGTGCTCTGAATGTTTTTATGAATTTGCGCATCTTGTAATGGTCATAATGCCCTTGGTATACGGGAATTATTCTCGTCTCAATGCCTGTCCATTCTCTCAGCAGGCGTCTTGCTGCCTGCTCATATGTCTCATTGTGTCTTACATTTCCTGATGCGCTTGAAAACCAGTATCCTGGACAGTACGCGTGTTGCGCTGAACCTTTTATCAGGAATAGCTCTCCGATATCGTTGAATACGAGAACGTGGACTGTTCTGTGGTTCAAGCGCTCTTTGTACACTTCTTCTGCGCTTGCTTTTCCAATTACCTTGTTCTCATCATCAACGATGTCAATGATTTCTGCAGTCCTCGCGTTGTACATGGTTTGCAATGCTTGAGCACGCGCTCAGATCTCCCGTCCTTTGCGCGTATGCTGAAAGGCATTCTGCTGCTCCTGAGAGCGACTCGCACAAGTGCTTGTCAAGGGTGGATATTGCAACTTCCTGCACGCATTGGGCGTGAGTTTGCACATCTCTTATGCGTGCGCAGATTTGTGGATCTTCTCGTAAAAGCGCATGGTGCATATAACACTCACCGCGCCTTGTGTCAGTGGCGCAATCTTCAAGTTCAGGATAGTCTGACTCTGATTCTGAAGCGTCAATTTCTGCTTGTTTCTGAGATGAGGTTTCTTGAAGCTCTCGTGCAGAAACCGCTGGCCTCTCTATTTGTTCTAGAACTTCTATTGCTCTCACCGCTCTTGGTTGTTGAGCAGGCATTGTATATGTTATTGTGGGCTCGGATGATGTTCCTGCAACATTGCCTGTTATTGTGTATTGCATTCCTGCAAATGTGGCAAGGATTATCAGGACGCACACTGCGGCAACGATCGGCCATCGAGGCTCTGGCTCTTCAAGTCCGTGCACGACATTGTACGCGGCGTCTATCTCTTCCTCGGGCCATCCTGCATTGAGCAGTATTGAACGGATGGTTTTCTCGCTCTCATTGCATTCTCTTACTGAGAGAAGATAATCGACAAGTTGTTTGTTTGCCATAGTCTTATCTTATTTTTCTGGTTATATAATGGTTGGGACCGTACAGTACTACTCATACCAACACTGTTCAGCGAAAGAGCGTTGCAATCCAGTCTATAACGCCTGTGAAGAACTTTGTTATCTTTGATGTCACTTTTATGCTTGCAAGTTCTGTGAAATTCTTTGCTTGCAGATCTTCTTCGGGTATGGGCTCTGTTTTGTATTTCTCTTCGATTTCAGAGGCAATGTCTTCGCTCTTGCTCTCTTGCTCTTTTGGGCTCTCTCTTGAGCTTTTCGCTTTTGCTTTTAGCTCTTCTATCTCTTCAGGTGTTAGTTGTTTTACGCACGAGCAACTAGAGCATACGTAACTGTTCGGGCAATCAGAGTCCTTCTCGCATTCTTCTCCTTCATCAAGGTAGTCGTCTCCGCAGACTTTGGGAGCGTTTTCAAGCGCGGCCTTTGCTATTTTGCAAGAGCAGTCTGCCTGGCAGCTTCCATATTGGGCTGTCGTCTTTCCAAAGCATATTGACCCTGGCGGATCGCATTGCTCTCCTTTGTCTTTTTCAACTATCTTGTTTCCGCAGTGTTCAACCGCTTGAGGCGTGTATTGTTCGCTTCCAGAGCTGGAGCTTCCAGAGCTTGCGCCTACGCACTTTCCATCCTGGCATCCAGTATATCCCTCGCGTGTGCAATCATATATCTCGCTCTCTCGAAGCCCATCGCCGCAATAGTATTCTAAGAGGTACTTGCTCGAATTTGTTCTAACTTCGCTTCTCGCAGAGATTACGCAACTGTCTGTTTTTTCAGTAAGGCCGTATTTCACTCTTCCGAGAGTTTCAAGGGCGCTCTTGTCCTTGCTCTTGGCTCCGCCTCCGTCTGTGTCTGTGCACACTTGTGCGCTCGCGCTCAGAGCAAGAATCAGAACAAGCATTGAGGTTAATGCCAGGATTATTCCAAGTCTTAAAAGAAGGTTTGATCTTTCCCTTTGCATAAACTGCATAACAAAGCGCATAATGTTTAATATTTTTGTTTTAGTATTTATGCTTATCTTTGGCCTGAAACAGAGTCAGAAGCTTTTTTGCGCTCGGTTTAGAGCAACTTATTTAAATAGGACTTCACTGAGCGATAGTTATGTGGTGGCTTTTGCTTTTGCTCCTTCCTGGAGTTTATGCTGCAGCAATTGATAACGGAATAACTACTGCTGAGATTGTTGGAGATACTGTAAAGTTTGATTCACAGTTTGAGATTGTTGGAGATAGGGTTGAGACTATTTCCGTTCCGCTTCCTGCAGGTGTTCAGAAGGTTTCTGCAGAAATGGATAATGTTAAAAGAACCTGTAAAATAAAGAACTCTACTGCTTATTGCGGTAGCACGCGCGCTGACAAGCACGTTTTTGTGATATCTTATGACAGCTCTGATGTGCTTGCAAAGCTTGATGGAAGAAGCGTTTTCAAGTTTGATTCGCCCTTGCCTTTTCCTGCCCAAGATCACACGTTCATTTTGAAACTTCCAGTAGGAAGCGTTATTGCGCGCGAGCCGGGTGCGGATGAAAGTTTCTTCTTGACTCCAAAGCCTGATGAGGTCCTCTCTGATGGGCAGAGGATAATAATTGTTTGGAAGGATAATGATGCAGATCGCATTGCAGTATCTGCAGTGATTGACAGCATAAAGCAGTTCAACTGGACTCAATTGGGTTATATGATTGCGCTTGCAAGCATTCTTGCAATATCTACTACTTGGTATCTTGTTAGAAAACAGCCCTCTAAGCCAGATAGCCGGAGTGAAAGTGAAGGATCCGATTCTGGAAAAGTGGCAAAAGATAAGGCAATAATTCCCTTATTGATAGATAGCGAGAAGAAGGTGGTCGAAATACTTAACAACTCTTCTGAAAAAGAGATGTGGCAAAAACAACTCTTGACCAGGACCGGATTCTCAAAAGCAAAGCTATCAAGGG
>RFLK01000078.1 GCA_003694525.1 Candidatus Woesearchaeota archaeon | reverse complement strand
GGAAATAGGCTACGAATTAACAAAACTGAAAGAACTAACAACAAAATCAAGAAATAAGTCATTTAATTTTTTAGAAAGAATTAATTTATTTAGAATAAGACTTGCTTCAAGAATTGCATATTACTCTGGAGTCAGGGACGTAATGTATTATTTATTTGCATCTCTTTCTGAAAGCTTTGAAGGAAATGAAAAATCTTACTTCTTATCAGAGGTTGGAAGGCGGGTGGCTGATGAGTTTGATACTCCTTTTAGGAAGGAGATGTACGTGTTTCATGCCTTGCTTGCATCTTCTCAGGGTCGTTCTGATGAGCAGGATGCTTGGTCTGATGCTGTTCGCGTAGTGTCTGAGGGTGCTCAGTGGGAGAGGCTTGGCGAGTCCCGTTCTGTTGTTATGAGAGTTTCCAATAACAAGTTTTTTTCAAGGGTTTTTGTGTTTAAGTTGAAGAGTTCTATAGATGATGTTTTAAGCGAGGCTGAAGCTTGCAATACTCTATCGGATGTATTGTCTTGCGCGCAAGCACCGCGCCCGTTGTACGCTGGTTTTGTTGATTGCAAACCTGCCCTTGTCACAGGTTATATTGATGGCAGAAGCCTTTCAGATATAATTTCTGGTGGTGATGATTCTTCAGTGGTTGATTTGATTCCAACGCTTGCTCGCATTCATTCAAGGTTTCCAAAAGGGAGCTTGAAGCGTCTTGATCTCCAATCTAAACTTGAATCAAAACTTGATGTTTTGAAAGTTCCATCTTCAATGGCAAGGTATCTGATTGGCTCTCTTGAACCTCTTGAATTCTCTTTTGATCAGGTTCCGTGGGTTTGGAATAAGGATGCGCACCCTGAGAATTGGGTGATTGGAGATGATGTGGGTGTAATAGATTGCGAGGGAAGCGAACTTGTTCCTTGCACTTTTGATCTTGCAAACCTTCTTGATTATCAGGAGGGAGTCTCAGACGAGGTCAGGCAGAGTGCTCTTGACCGTTACTTGAAGAGTTTGTGCTCAGAAGGAATTTCAGTGGATGGGAAGAGCCTGAAAAAGGCTTATTTCAATTCTGTTGTGTATAGGATGATCTGTTTTGCGGGTGCTTGGTCTGATAGCTCGCGCAAGAATATGCGTAAACGACGAACAGGAGCGGTTTTGAGGGGTTTGAATGCTCTTTTGAGGCTCGAGCAGGAGTTTCCGGATTATTTTTTTGAACATCGAAGGGAGTATTCTCTTTGGAGATCGGGTCTTAATATGATTCTAAGGTTATCTTATGTTTCTTAAGGGTTAGGATTAACTTAAGGTTTTTTCTTGGAGTTTTTGGGTGATAGTATGAAAAAGTCTGATGCAAAAGTTTTGAGCCTTTTAAGGGAGAATGGCAGGATTCAGTTGACAAAGCTGTCTAGAAAAACAGGGTTGCCTGTTAGCACTTTGCACGAGCGCATTCGCCAGCATATTAAGAAGGAAGAGATAAGGCCCACGGTATTGCTTGATTTTCC
This sequence comes from Candidatus Woesearchaeota archaeon, assembly GCA_003694525.1. GTDB lineage: Archaea > Nanobdellota > Nanobdellia > Woesearchaeales > ARS49 > J152. Next base: position 1,036 of record RFLK01000078.1, on the reverse strand, counting down.
AAAGATGGGTTATTCTTGCAGGGCTCATATGCTTTTTGGGGTGCCCGCAAGTGAGAAGGCTGAATTCATAAGCCATTTGAGCTCAGTTAGAAATGTTAATTCTCTCTGGCGAATCAATAACGGATGGACTGTTGCCGTTGAGGGCGTTTTCAAGGATATGTTCTCCTTGGAGGAGTTTGTTGAAGGTTTGGAATCAAGATTTACCATCAATAGAAAGGAAGTGTGTTATGTTCTCGATGAGATCAAGAGGGAGGGTTTTATGTCAGATCCTTTGCTGGTTGGGAATTGACAGGTAAACTTTATATATGTCAAGAGCGATCTTGAGTTTATTCAAAGAGGTATTTATGAGAAAAGGTCAGGGTTTGCCAATAACAACCATTATAATAGCTGCTCTGGGTATTTTGGTTCTTGTTGTTGTTGGAGCAATATTTGGAGGTCAGATTGGCATTTTTGGCAGGGCTGCAAAGGAGTGCCCGGGAACATGTGTTAAGGGTGTGATTCCTCCGGATGTTCCATCTGGCTTTTTCACTCAAAGGTCTGGTTGTGATCCTGACTTTGAGAGGCCTCTTCCTGGAACTTGGATTCCTAGGGGAACGCCTGGCGATGCTGATTTGAAAGAGTGGAGATGCGACCAATGCTGCGTTCCAACGTAGGCCAGGGGCTTCCTGTTTCAACCATCATAATTGCAATTCTTGGTTTGATTGTTCTTCTGATAGTTGGAGGGCTGGTTGCCAATCGTGTTGGTCTTTTCAGCTCTGGCTCCCGTGCAGCATCGGAGCAGAAGTGTGTTGAAGGTGATAACAGTCCTAATGTGAAGATGCCTCTGGGAACTCCTTGTGAAGAAGTGATCTATGGTCGCTTTGTTGACTTGGGTCCTGATGAGATTTGTTGTCGTAAGAGCACTGTGGCCTCTGAGAGTGCGCAATAATCTTTTATACTTGTTTTATAATTTTCATCTTTATGAGCAAAAGAGGCCAGGGAAGTAATTTTCTGGAGTATTCTGTTATAATAGTCATATCAATACTTGTTTTTATTC
>RFLK01000077.1 GCA_003694525.1 Candidatus Woesearchaeota archaeon | reverse complement strand
CTCTTACTATTATGTCAATGCTTTTTTTCCCTTTGTGCCTGCCGTTCTCGCAGGTTTTCTCAGGGCAGTATATTTCTTGTACTAGCGTCTCATATAGGAAGCTCCCTGTAAGCCACGCTTCTCTCAAGGTGTTTTGATAAATTATTCTCTTCGTTATTTCCCACTGCTTGTCTCCTTCTCTTGCCTTTGCGAATATCTGCGTTGCAGCATCAGGGGGTAAAATGTTCTGTCCTGCATGATTTTTCATATCGTGCTAACCGGCCAACCTTGTATTTTTAACTTTTTATTGTCGCAAATGGCTTTTTTTCTTTGGTGATGTTGTCTGCTAACACAAGATTTATAAAGCTTGATTTTGGGCTTTTATTGCAGAGCGGGGTAGGGAAGTCTGGAGTTCCCGTCGGGCTCATAACCCGAAGCTCGGAGGTTCAAATCCTCCCCTCGCTATCTTCTCCCGCTATTTTATCTTGCCTGCGTCTTAGAGTTTACCCTCTAGGCCTCGTGACATCCGAGTGGAACTTGTGGGCTATCTGGTGTTTTATATCGTCAAACGCTTTGTGCAGAGCCCTTGAAAGCTCCCAATCATCCGATTTGCTGCTGTCGAATGGTTTTTGTGTTGGAACTATTGCTCTGACGTGAAGAGAGTATTTTTTTCTCTCTCCATCTGTATGGTATGTTTTTATGTGTACTATCAGTTCAGTAAGATTGTTGACTGATCGTCTTATTTTCTCGTATTGTTCTGTTGATATTCTGTATACTGTTTCTTGTTCTTCTGCAGGAAGGTCTGATACTCCTACAAATTGTATTATTTCTGGTGGTTTGATCATATGCTTGCCTCAAGCAAGCCTGTTTATATTTATTTCTGTGCCGGATCTGGTAAAAGCTTAATAGAGCCTGCATTTATGGAGTAGTATGCGTTTGTGCGGGGTTGACGAGGCTGGAAGGGGTTGCATTATAGGCCCTCTTGTTATGTGCGCGGTGTGTGTTGAAAGTGAGGATTTTCTCAAGCACTTGGGAGTTAAGGATAGCAAGCTTCTCTCTCCTGCAAGAAGGGCGGAAATTGCAAAAGCGCTCTCAGAAAATGTCGAGTTTAGGATAGTGCGCGCAGAGCCCTGCGAGATTGATGCGTTTCTCTTCTCATCAGATGGATCGCAAAACCTCAATTGGCTTGAGGCAGAAAAGACTGTTGAGCTTATAAGAGAGCTCAGGCCTAAAAGAGCTTTCATTGACTGTCCAAGCACCAACCCTTCTTCTTACAAGTCTTTCATTCGTGAAAGGCTGGATTTTCCTGTTGATCTTATCGTTGAGCACAAAGCCGATGCTAATTATTTGACAGCTGCCGCTGCAAGCATTTTGGCAAAGGTTGAGCGTGATAGGATAATAGATCAGATCAAGGCTGATGTGGGTGTTGATTTTGGATCTGGCTACCTCTCAGATCCAAAAACTGCGAGCTTTCTCAAGGATTTTTGGCAAGAGCATCCCGGCATATTCAGGCAGAGCTGGGCGCCTTATCGTAAGCTCAAGCTGTCCAAGCTTCAGCGATCTTTGGGCGATTTTTGATTTTCTCAAGAGATTTTCCTATCTCTCAAGAAGCTTTATAAAGCGCTATTGTTGTGTATTCTTATATGCAAGCAGAAGCAAGGCCTGCAGTTCAAAAGCAGGATGGGGTAAAATCAACCAAGATTCTGAGGCTTGTGCTTGACGGCTTCAAGAGCTTTGGAAAGCACACTGAGCTTGTGCTCGGTGACAAGTTCAATGTAGTTATAGGTCCGAACGGAAGTGGCAAGTCGAACATAATTGACGCTTTGTGTTTTGTTCTTGGAAAGTCTTCTTCAAAGCAGTTGCGTGCTGAAAAGAGTGCCAATCTCATCTACAATGGAGGGAAAACGAGGCAGCCTGCTAAAAATGCTGAGGTCAGCATTGTATTTGACAATTCGGATGGTGCATTCCCAGTTTCAGACTCTGAGGTCAAAATTTCAAGAATTGTTAGGAGCGATGGCTCTTCAAGATATAAGATTAACAATGTTACAAAGACTCGTTCTGAGATGATTGAGCTTTTGCGTTCTGCAAGAATTGACCCTGATGGCTATAACATAATACTTCAAGGGGATATTGTTCGTCTTGTTGAGATGAGTCCTGTAGAGCGTAGGCAGATAATAGAGGAGATATCCGGAATAGGTGCGTACGAAGAGAAAAAGCAGCGCGCATTAAGAGAGCTTGAAAAAGTCGAAGAGAGGTTGAATGAGGTTGAGATTATCCTAAAAGAGAGGGAGGGTTATTTGAAAGAGTTGAGAAAGGATCGCGATCAGGCATTAAAGTATAAGAATTTGAAGGACAGGGTCGAACAGAGCAAGGCGACTTATTTGAAGAAAAGGCTTGATAGGAAGGAAGCAGAGTTTGACAGGCTTGAGAAGAAGAGTGCATCTTTCAAGGCTCGTCTTGAAAAGATTCAATCAAAGATTGATAAGCTTCGCTCTGAGATTGCAGAAAGAAAAGAGGAGATTTCAAGAATCAACAAGGAGATTGAGCAGAAGGGAGAGATTGAGCAGGTCAAGATTCAAAAAGAGGTGGAGCGCTTGCGTGTTGAGCTTGCAACAGGCAAGTCCAGGATAAGTGCTTGCAGGAGCGAGATAGAGCGTATTGGAAAGCGCAGGGAGAGCATAGAAAAGAGCGCTGCAGGTGTTGAAGAACGTCTTTTGGAGTTGGCAAAAAGGAAGGCTTCAGCAAAAGCCGAACTCGAGGCACTCTCAAAAACAATTTCTGATCTTGATGACAAGATAAGAGCATTCAAGGAAAAGCACAAGATTGCAGATGAGGCAGAAATTGACGCGCGTTTTGAGGAGCTTGACAGGAAAGGAGAGCAGGTTCAAAAGGAGTTGCACTCTTTGCGCGAGCGCCAACAGCAGCTTATCAGAGAAAAGGATAAGGTTGAATTTCAGGTATCTACTATTGATGAGAAGATTGCAAAGGTCAAAGAGCTTGAGGACGCTCACAAAGAGGAGGTCAACGAGCTCAAGGGCAAGAAGGCAGAGTTCAAAAAGCTTGTTCTCGAGCTCAACGAGTTGTTGAACAATGATACAAAGGATGCGAACTCTCTTGCTCGTTTAAGGGAAGAGGTTCATTCTTTGCAAGAGAAAGAGCACAAGCTGGAGCTTAAGCAATCTTCTGTAAAAGAGCGTCTCTCGGGCAATATTGCTGTAAAAAAGGTTGTAGAGAATGCAAAATTGTTCGGCCAAGTTTATGGCACTGTTGCAGAGCTTGCAAGTTCTGAGGGAAAGTACTCTCTTGCTCTTGAAGTTGCTGCTGCTCAAAGAATGCACAGCTTGATTGTCGATTCTGATAAAACTGCTTCAAGGGCGATAAAGTATCTAAGGTCTGAAAAGCTCGGATCTGCAACGTTCTTGCCTTTGAACAAGATAAAGCCTGCAAGAATTCCTGATAGCGTCAAGGAGCTTTCAAAAAAGCCTGGCGTTTGCGGTCTTGCAATAGATCTTGTCGATTTTGAGCCTCAGTTCAAGAATGCATTCTCGCACGTTTTTGGAGCGACTCTTGTGGTCAAGAGCCTTGATGTTGCTCGCAAGTTGGGTATCGGCAATGCCAGAATGGTAACGCTCGATGGAGATTTGTGCGAATCGTCGGGTGTTATGACTGGAGGTTATCGCCATCGCAAGTCTGGAGGGTTTAGGGAGAAGGAAGTTTCCGCAAATCTTGAAAAGGTCAGGGAGCGTCTTTCAAAAGCTCAGCAAGAGCTTTCTTCGATTCAAAAGAGGCGTTCTGATAATGAGGCTCGCATAGTCAGAGTTCGTGAGCTCAAGGCCGCGCTTGAAGGCGAGATAATAAAGCAGGAGAAGAGCTTGCATATTGAAACAGGCGATCTTGAAGCGTCAAGAGCATTCAAGGAACAGCTTTTGAAGCAGTCAGCATCTCTTGACAAGGAATTGCGCGCTCTCGAGGACGAGTTGTCTGAGAAGACAAGGGACCTTGCGTCAGTTAAGATGGAGCGTGAGAAGCTTCGTGAGAGGATATCTCAGATGAGAAACCCTCGCATTCTGGCAGAGCTTAATGCTTTTGAGCAGAAGAAAAGGCAATTGGAGCAGGAGAGCGTTCGCGCAGACTCTGAGTTGAAGCATCTTGAAGCTCAGGAGAATGAGATTTCTGGAAAGGATAAGGAAAACATATCAAGGCTTCTCGCAGAGCTTGATCTTGAAAAGGCAAATTATGAGAAAGAGCTCGAGGAGCTCGAGGCCAAAGTGAAGTCTGCAGAGAAAGATCTTAAGAGCAAGGAGGAAGAGCAGGCTAGGTTTTTCAGCGCGTTCAAGGGCTTGTTTGAGAAGAGCAAACGTTTGAGTGATGAGGTTAATGCTCGTGAGATGTCTCTTTTGAAGACTGAGGAGTCTTCTCGAAAAGAGGAGTTGCAGCTAAACGCGCTCTCTATAGAGGAAGCTAGAGTGAAAGCCGAGATTGCTGGCTTGCGAGAGGAGTTTGAGCAGTTCTCAGGCGTGGAGCTTGATATGAATAAGTCCGAAGAGCAGTTGAAAAAAGATATAAGCAGTTTTGAGCGTATGATGGCAAACATAGGTAATGTGAACTTGCGCGCTCTTGAGATTTACGATACTGTTGAAAAGGAGTATTCTTCTCTTGTTGACAAGAAGAAGGTTCTCTCATCTGAGAAGGAAGATGTGTTGAAGCTTATGGAAGAGATAGAGTCTACCAAAAAGGACTTGTTTATGGAGACTTTGAAGGGAATAGATTCGCAGTTCAAGAGGATATTCTCCCAGTTGATGTCAAAGGGAAAAGCTTATCTTGAGCTTGAGGATGAAAAGGACCCGTTCGCTGGAGGCTTGCGCATCAAGGTCAGATTGACTGGAAACAAGTTTCTTGACATAAGGTCTCTCTCCGGCGGTGAGAAGACTATGACTGCACTCTCTTTCCTTTTTGCATTGCAAGAACACGAGCCTGCAAGCTTTTACGTGCTTGATGAGGTAGATGCTGCTCTTGACAAGCACAATTCTGAAAAGCTTGCAAAGCTTATCAGATCGTATTGTTCAAACGCGCAATATTTTGTCATATCTCACAATGATGCGCTCATAGCAGAAGGGGACATTTTATATGGTGTCAGCATGGATTTGAACGCTGGTTTGAGTAAGGTTGTTGGCCTTAAGCTATAGCTCATACAAATTTTGAAAATGCGCCGGCCGGGAATCGAACCCGGGCGAGCGGCTCTCTTCGTTCAATTCTTGGAAGGCCGCCATCATACCATTAGACCACCGGCGCTTGTTTTCTTT